>NZ_BAAKSZ010000016.1:0-90662 GCF_059698015.1 Oceanobacillus sp. NCCP-135
AAACCTTGATTTAATAGGGTTCTTGGGGTTTCTATACCTGAAGACTTTTAATTGTCCCGAGTCCTGTTTTAATATCCTTTTTTCTTATTTCTTGTTTCGAAGGTGTTCGCTTTTTCCAACTGTAATATCCCGATGTAGAAACGCCCAATATTTTGAGCACACTGTTAACAGAAATCTTGCGTTTCTTTGTCATTTCATTCGTTATTTTGTAGATTATTCCTGTTAATTACTCAGTATGCCCACAGCCTTTTTTAAGATTTCTAGCGTGAGTTTCCTACTTCAAACCCAAAAAATAGCCTATATCCCTTGATATAAAAGGAATCACAAGCACCCCGGCGTGTATAAACTAAGAGTCCTTTTTCGCCAGGGTATGATATAACGTTTCCAATTCTGAATCCATAACTTCCAGCTGCTCTTTTTTTTTCGGCTTTTCTTTTAAACCGTGAATCGTATAGATTTCGGCTAAGCGAACTTCACCCAACCGATCCAGTAATGTCTCCACGTTCATCCGGTATCCAGCTTCTTTTGCCTTCTTCCATAATAACTGGGAAAGTAATAGACCAACGAGACAAATAAAGGTATGTACTTTAATTTTCTGATCGGTCCAGTGAAACTGCGGAGTCACGGCATGATGAAAAGGATTCTTCAAATGTTTGAATACTTGTTCTACATGGTTCTGTCCTTGATATGCTGCTATGATTTCCGCATTCGACCATTCATGTCTACTGGTGGCAATGATGCGTTTACCAAAGTAAACTTCTGTTATCCATTCGTATGCTGATGTATCGATCGTCCAGTCAAGATCAAACTTTCCATTTCCTTTTTCATGCAGGATCACCTTCAAGATACGATTACATTGTTCTCCTTTTAGAATGCGCTCGATATCTCGTTCAAGTGTTTCTTTCTTTCGTTTGCGAGCCCGTGGATTGGTCAATTTATCCTTGAGTTCCTGTAATTGTCCTTGTTTTTTGATCAGCGCTTGATGTAGACCGCGAATCTGTCCCTCACGCAATCGATTACTAACATAAAGAACCAGAGATCGCTCTTTGCCCCACACTTCTTTTTGCGTACGATAACAGGTTACTTCCTTTCCTTCAACGTCAACCGGTTTATATTTCGAGAAAGGGATGTTTACCAAATCCTCATGATACGCTGGAGACAATGATGCCACATAAGGAACTTCAGAGGCATCCAGGTTTGCGAAGTTCTTTTTTGTATTGCTTCCCTTGTCAAAGACGACCGTAAACTCCTCCACAGCCAACTGCAATTCAGTCAGTTTATTTCGCAGTTTATTTAAAAACGGAATAAACAACTTACTGTCTGACTGATTTCCCTCATAGATATCTGACAGTACCGGAATAAGAAACTCCTTTGTGACCACCTGAGCCAACCCGAATTGCTTCAAATCATTGTGTTTTTGTTTATTCCTCCCCCTTTCGGCCAAATCCGATTTTTCATTTGTTGCGGCAATGTGAGTCGCAAAATTGGTCAAATCGTAAAATAATAAACGGGAAGACAACAATTCTTGGTCCACCATGTGACGTGTGAGAGCTTTTTCTACTTTGTCTAATTGTTCATCAGTGATCGTATCCATCTGATCCCAAAAATGACGACTGTCCAATTTTTCCGGATTGAACCCGGCCAAATCCGGTAATGTCGTTTGTTTGGCCCAACCTGAAAAACCCCTTTTGCTTCCAGGCTGCAGAGCTCGATAAACGGAAGCTAATAATAAAGATTGGCCAACCGTCTGTCCAGCCCGCTTTTGACTCGGAAAGTGCTGTTCGAAAATGTCAAGGATATTCAGCTCTTCAGCCATTTGCCATAAAAGTTCAACCGATCCTTAAGAGCGGGAACGAACCTTTTTAATCAGCGAACCATTTCTTAGTTTATACAGCAAATTTTCAGCTGTACCTAAATGCTTTAAAACGATTGGGCGAGGCTTCCCATTAACCCGCCTGGTTTCAATGATTTGCCAGTATGTGTTTTTGCCAACTTTTTGTTTTCTAATAGTAGCCATAATTAGTTTAAACAACATCTTTAAACAGTTGTCAATAAAGAAGTATCGAGTATATTTTTTAGTCTATATAATAAAATACCTATAAAGCCTGTCCTAGCAGCATATTGAGGGAGAGTGTAGGAAACTCATGCTAGTAGGAGGTTTCTATTATGAAAAATATGAAAAAGAGATTGTTTCCAGTTTTTGTCGTGTTCCTTTGTTTTGGGATGTTCTTTTCAACGGTTGGACCTGTATACGCAGAAACAGCGAGAAATTACGAAAATCTTCAAAACTCCAAAGTACATACATCAACGAGTAATACTTATAGTCTGCAACAACAAAGAGTTTTAACGAATCAAGCCCAGAATATCGAAATACAACCGCAAGGTATTAAGACCAAAGCTCTTTCATTTGCTATGAGACAAGGTGGCTTTGTCCTAAAGAATCTCATAAACAAAATACCTTTTAAGTGGGCTGACAAACTTGGAAATGTCATTGGCAAATGGGGAAATACTGCTGCAAACGTAGTTGATGATTTGACTGGTTTTGGAGAGACTGCTGTCACAGCTGCTCTTGTACAAGCGGGAATTCCACCATCTGATGCACTTTTAATTGCTAAATTTATAGTCTTCTTTTTAGGGTGACAAACTGTTTTTTATATCTTACAATAAAGACCTAAAAGCACTCATGGTTCTGTTAACGAGTTCATTAGGAGAAATACATATATTGTATCGGTTGTTTAAAACTACTTGGTTTCTTTTATTCCAGATTGATAAAAATCATAATCAATTTGATAGGTTTAGGCAATTAATTTCTACGCATAATTTTATAATTCAAAAAGTCATTATAAAATTATGCTACAATGTTAGAAAAGATTGTGAAAGGTTATTCTTTTACACGGTATCCAATTATAGGAGGGGTTTGCGATTAAAAATGACAAAGACAACAAAGATAGTAGCTCGTTAAAAATTATTTCGTATTGGTTTTCTATCCCAAGAGTTTTTCGTCAAAGTCTGTTTTGGCTAATATTGTTAACAATTGCGATAATTGGGTGGATGAAATTAGTAAAAGGTTTTTTATAAGTTTAAATGATCACGCTATAAAAAGTTAAATCTAAAATGCATATTGCAATTTCATATTTATATTAAGGGATGGATAGTGTATGACTCGGTTTAAACAAATGTAAACTTTTAGGCTCGTGTTTTCTCTAAAGGGAAGAACGAGTGTTTCTCTTATTGCTCGTCAAGAGCAAAACAAGTGGCTGGATACTTTCTTATAAGTGTCTGGTCTTTTATTTTTTGTAGGTCTATCAAGAAAACCATATTGAAAGTTATTGGCTGGTTCTTCGGTCATTATCCACTTGTTATTTTAAAACCAAATCATTTTACTTATTTTGTAATAATCGTCCCATTTCAGCCTGAACGTGCTGGTAATCTATCTCTCTTTTATTACGATAGAAACTCGCTAGATTTTCTTGGAATTTTTGTTGCAGTGCAGCACTTGCTTCAGAGTTCTTTTTTAACTTTATTATCATCTGTTCTCCGACTGGCATTTATCTTCCTCCTAGAGTTTTTCTTTATTCTTTTTTCACCAGTTATATGCGAATGATTCAGGGGGGCTTGGCGAAGAGCCAATTAAGACTTTCCAATTTCACATTCAGATCTTTGTATATTCTGTTTTATTGATTCTTTATTATCATCCTTTTAGTAATAGTATACACGAATTAATATGTCTGAAGAAGGTAGAAGTCTCATATGAGACACCCTCTTTAACGCATAGGACCAACACTTTTTCAAAAGGTGTTGGATCCTTTTTCGAAATAATGACTACCTATATTGTTATGGAATCGACAAATGAAGTTATAGGGGGAAAAATGAACAAGCCTAATTTACGAGGAGGTAAAAGTGTGAAATTATGAAAAGGCATTCGGATACTTTGGTATACGTTGGCTAGCTAGAAAGATAATTTAAAGAGAAAAAACTTCCACCAAAACGCTCAACCAAAAGCTAGAAGTAATCACCTCTTTTTCATTAAATGGGTTTCAAGAGTTATCTTTTGCAGTATAATTATTAAATAGGGTTTACAGATGATAAAGGGAGTAGCTTAATGGATATTGAAAAAGATACTAAGCGGGATATTGAGCAAACAAAAAAACGGACAAAATGGGGTTGTCTTACTTGGGCAGTTATATTATTATTCGGGCCCATTATTATTTTCGTTGGTATATTCTCCTTTGAAATGTTTTTTAAAGAGAAAACCCTTGTAATTAGTAATTATCCAAACGATATTAATACTATTGAAGTTGTTGAGAAAGGGCAACCTGCTTGGTTTGGACCATCCCTGGTAAAAGTTAAGTACGATAGAAAACATATTGAGCGAAGTGTTAAAAATGATGGGAAAATACTTCGGGAATCAAATTTTGCAATCCACTGGGAAAATGATAGCGAAGCTACGATTACTATATATGGCGAGGAACAATATTCAGATGTAATTAAATTTAATGCTAAAGAATCTCCCCCTTTCAAGGGAAGTGAAGGCTCGGAAAGGGAACTAGGTTCTTTTACATTTATGACAAGTGAATCACCAAACCTTATAAATATTATCGAACTCAGAGAGGTAAGTAAATCTAAAAACACATTTAGATACTCAACGGTCCAAATATTTTATGGAGAACGAGGGAGTGTTTTAGAAAGGTATAAAGAACATATCCCAAGTGATACGTATACAACTGATAACTTTAGGGTTTATTGGAAAAACGACGAACAAGTGAAAGTTGAAGTCATTAGAGAAAAAGATAGCGGAGAAACCTATATAGAAGATACCTGTTAGACATAGAAATGTTAGAGGAGATCCCGCATTATGATACGATAAATGATTTTTTAGCTCGTTTAAATCCGGAGGAAATTGAAAAAATTAGAACCTATATGATCAAAGAGCTGATTAACAAGAAATGCTTTTATGATTATCGAATAAACTGGAAATACTGGGGAATTATCATTGATGGAACCGGACTTTTTACGTTTCATGAAAAGCACTGTGAACATTGTCTAAGACGAGAATATAAAGACAGGAAAACAGGCGAGAAAAAGATTGTTTATATGCATCATGTTTTAGAAGCGAAACTAGTGGTTGGAGACATGGTTTTCAGTATTGCAACGTAATTTATTGAAAATGAGTCAGAGGATGCGGAAAAGTAAGATTGTGAACTCAACGCATATTACCGTATGGCACCGAAACTTAAAGACATGTTCAAACGATTACCTATTTGTATTATTGCAGATAGCCTTTATGCATGCGAAGGCGTATTCAATATATGTAAAAAAAATAACTGGAAATACCTACTTCGATTGAAGGAAGGTCGGATTAAAACAGTGATGGAGGAATTTCAAAAGATTAAAAAAATGGAAAAAGATAATACATCCGCTGGCGTTTCATGGGTAAATGAAATAGATTACAAGCAGCATACGCTGAATGTCTTGGAATTCATAGAAGAAACGGAAGAAGCAAGACGGGAGTTTACCTTTGTGACTAATATTCATATTACAAAAAAGAATGCTCAGGAGCTTGTAGCGTTTGGCAGAAGACGTTGGAAAATCGAAAATGAAGGTTTTAATAACCAGAAAAATATTCGTTACTTTATTCAACACGCCAATAGTCACGATTATACGGCGATGAAGAATCACTATCTTCTCACTCAAATAGCAGATATATTAGTACAACTATTTGAAAACGGATCGAAAGTCATGAAGAAGGTGAAAAAGAAAGCAAAGAAAATATCCTCAGATCTGTTAAGAGCATTTCAGACTCAAATCATAACAGACGAGGATATGACTAAGCTAGCAAAACCAATTCAAGTTAGGTTTACCTAGTAAAAAAGTATAGCAAAGGATGTGATAAAAAGCAAAAACAACATTTGTGTATAATTTTCAAAAAATTAACTTCAAAAAATTGGTTTTCTCTTTGTCGCAAAAATGGCGAGAGAATATATTCATAATATTCAGTGATTTACTTATTGAAATTTAACGAACCAGTGAGAAGTGAAAAAATTTACTCCTCAGAGCTGTAAGCCGTTCGATAAATTTGACTTTATCAAAGGAGATTTATTAAAAATGAGTGTATTTTTTTACGGTTGCATTACTATGGATGGCTATCTTGCTGACAAAAATCATAACTTGGACTGGCTTTATCAAACTGGTTCAATAGAAGAAACTGGTTATGAAAGCTTCTATAAAAACATGGATATTACTATAATGGGCAAAAGAACATTTAATGAAATTGAAAACATAGAGAATATCGGCAGTCTTTACTCGACTACCAAAAATTATGTTTTTACACATGCTGAAAGCTTATCAGTTAGGGAATTTATTCCTATGAATTGTGATGTTGTTGAATTTGTGAAACAAATAGAGAGGGAAAAAAACGTTTGGATTGTTGGAGGTAACACAATATTAGCCCCTCTGTTAGATAATGATATGGTTGATAATATGATAATACAGATTGCTCCAGTGTTATTGGGGATGGGAATACCGTTATTTTCACAAAAAGAAGTGTTGAAGCGATTTTGCTTGAAAGAAGTAAAAAAATACGGACAATTTGCAGAATTAATTTATAGTAAAATATAGTTATTTCAGCTTTTCAGAATTCTTTATCTTTACCATTGTTAGGTCATACAAATTCCAATCTGTCAAGGAATCTGGGAATCTGTAATTACGGAGGTTTTGTCGTGGCTGAAAATAAAAAAAATGAATATATTCCAGCAAAACCACAAAAGAGAGATAAACGAGTTGGCATTTACTGCCGTGTGAGTACAATCAAGTGATGTTTATGTATAACGAGCAGAGCATGTTGCAGTTGCTTCTATGTTTATAGCTTTTTAAGCAAGTTTTGTTAAATTAGCTCAGCGATTTTAATACGGATCTCAATCAAAAACTCCTGAAACGGTCTCATTTCATATAGATGGTTTTACTTGAGCATCTTGTATTTTTTAGTAAAATCCACCTTTTCTAATATAGAGGTGTTCAACGAATTGGGTTGAAGAAATAGGAGGAACAGTACTTACTTATGATCCATCTATAATTAGTTTAGAAGAAGCGAAAGAAGTCATTACAGATTTGGGTTATAAAATAAGAAGTGAGGAAAAATAAAATAAGAGGAGGCTACGACGTGAGAAAATTCAAACTAAACATTGAGGGAATGACTTGTACAGGGTGTGAAGAACATGTGTCTGTTGCTTTAGAAAAGGCAGGCGCAAAAAATATTGAGGCAAGTTTTCGCCGAGGCGAAGCCGTATTTCAGCTTCCGGATAACGTAGGTGTTGAAACAGCCAAAAAGGCAGTTGATGAAGCAAAATATCAGCCCGGAGAAATTAAAGAAGTTTCATCGCAAGAAGAGGTAATATTAGGGGGTGAGGGAGATTATGATTTGCTTATTATTGGTTCAGGAGGAGCAGCTTTCTCTGCTGCAATTAAAGCAATCGAATACGGGGCCAAAGTTGGAATGATTGAACGTGACACAGTTGGAGGAACATGTGTAAATATCGGTTGTGTTCCATCAAAAACCCTCCTTCGAGCAGGGGAAATCAATCATGTGGCAAAAGTTAACCCATTTACAGGATTGCAAACATCTGTAGGAGAAGTGGCCTTAGCGCCATTAATTAAACAAAAAAATGAATTGGTTAGCGAGTTGAGGAATAATAAATATGTGGATTTAATTGATGAATACGGATTTGATTTAATTGAGGGTGAAGCGAAGTTTGTTGATGAAAATACGCTTGAAGTAAATAGTCAAAAGTTATCAGCAAAACGCTATTTAATAGCAACGGGTGCATCTCCCTCCTTACCAGCGATTTCAGGTCTTGAAGAAGTGGACTATTTAACTAGCACCACATTACTTGAATTAAAGAAAGTTCCTAAACGGTTAACGGTGATTGGTTCCGGATATATTGGAATGGAGCTTGGGCAATTGTTTCACAACTTAGGCTCGGAAGTGACGTTGATGCAAAGAAGCGAGCGTCTTTTAAAAGAATACGATCCCGAGATTTCAGAAGCAGTAGAAAAAGCGTTATTAGAGCAGGGAATTAACCTTGTAAAAGGAGCAACTTTTGATTATGTGGAACAAGATGGGGATGTTAAGAAGGTTCATGTCACGGTAGCTGGTAAGAAAAAAGTGATTGAGTCTGAACAGTTACTTGTTGCTACTGGTAGAAAACCAAATACAGAATCCCTGGATTTAAATGCTGCTGGTGTGGAAGTAGGCAAACGGAAAGAAGTGCTAATCAATGATTTTGCTCAAACAAGTAATGAAAGGATTTATGCAGCAGGAGATGTGACCTTAGGCCCTCAATTTGTATATGTTGCAGCGTATGAAGGTGGTATTGTTGCAGATAACGCAATTGGCGGTTTAAATAAAAAGTTAGATTTATCTGTGGTACCAGGAGTTATATTTACGAATCCAGCTATTGCCACAGTTGGTTTAACAGAAGCCCAAGCAAAAGAAAAAGGATATGAAGTTAAAACATCTGTATTGCCTTTAGATGCCGTTCCAAGAGCGATTGTGAACCGGGAAACAACGGGAGTCTTTAAGCTTGTTGCTGAAGCGAAAACTATGAAAGTACTAGGCGTACACATCGTTTCTGAAAATGCTGGAGATGTTATCTATGCAGCAACATTAGCTGTTAAATTTGGGTTGACTGTTGAAGATTTAAAAGAAAGTATTGTCCCTTACTTAACGATGGCAGAAGGTTTAAAGTTAGCTGCACTAACGTTTGATAAAGACGTTTCGAAATTATCTTGTTGCGCAGGGTAAGGTTAGTCTGAAAAAAACTGATCATTATAGCTTCACTTCTTATTAATAAAATTACATAAATTAATCATTTATCCATAAGATAAGACTAAAATTGGAGGCTATCTTATGGGTATCAGCGAATATTGGGATGAAATTTATGTGAAGACAGAAGAATTTAATGAGCTTATATCGTCCTACTGGAACGCTTATTCCAATCTTGGTACATGGCAGTTCTGGGTAAGTTTGCTGTTTTTTCTTCTTCCATTGGTTTTACTTTTCTTTAAAGTTGACCGAGAGAGAATTTTTGAAGTCCTTTTCTTCGGTTATACGGTCCATATTTTATGGACTTATGCCAGTTTAATTCTTGAAAGAAAGAATTTCATGATTCATACATACTTTCTTTCACCTGATCTGCCATATTCTTTGAATATAACGGCATCTATTCTTCCTGTAGGTTTTCTACTTTTATATCAGTATACAACAAAACGTAGGAAGAATTTTTACTTATATTCCCTTCTATTAAGTGCTGTATTTGCGTTTGGTTTTGCAACAATAGAAGAATGGATGGGATTAATAAAGTTTTATAAGGGTACAAATAACTTTCATATATTCCTTATTGACCTTGTAGTAGTGTTTATTTCCTACTGGTTTACATTGTTTGTCAAAAGATTTAAAGCTAATCACGCGAAAAGTAATCCCTCATAGGGTTACTTTTTTTATTGCTAATAAAACCATGGATCACCTAAGCAATTTCTCTCGCAGAAGTTTCCGTTTTATTTCCTCCAGTAAATGCTTTTAGAAAATTCCTAATTTCTTCACTAATAGACTATTTTGGGAAACTTATCAAGAGGTTGACCACAAATATGAATGGTTGAAGGGTCATCTCAACTATCCGATAACCATTTGGAAGAAGAGTACGAGGGTAGACTTTCCAAAGTATTCGCAGAAACAGATGGAGTGAACGAAGGTATCTCTATTGTTTCATGAATTGCAGAAAATTCAAATAGACAAACGGAATTTTGGTACTTTTTGAGGTGTTCTGTTCTTTTTAGTTTTAAAGCTTTTTATGATATAATTACATTCTATTAAACTATTAAAAGGAAATGAGCCATCATGATCAAACGTATCAAATTACCTGGATGGATTGTTATTGTTTTTCTGCTTTTTGGAATTATTTTTGGAGTAAATAAAGCGGTTGCCAAGGTTTTGGAGGAATCATCTGAACCAAGTCAACCAAAAGAAAAGATTGTAGATTCTAGCGTTTATCCGGGTTTGAACATCAAAACAGAGACAAAAGAAACAGATATATATATACATTGTCGGTTAGTCAGCCGTATACAGAAAACAAACAGATTAATAAACTGATAGATCAGTGGATTAACCAACAGAAAAAGGAATTTACAACTGAGATTAAAGAATGGAAAAAAATGCTTAAGGAGAATGATTTCCGTGCACACTTAAATATACAAGCGAAGACGGAAAAAGTAGCCGATAAAATCTATGCGCTCGAATTTGAAGCGTATCAAATAACAGGTGGAGCTAACGGAATGACGAAAATGAAGTCATTCATCATTGATTTGAATCAAAACAAACTGTTACAATTGGATGATGTTTTTCAGTTGAATGAAACGTCGATGAAGGACATTCAAAAACTTATTTTGGATGAGTTACACAGCGATCAAGAGATCAGCATCTATATCTTTGATGATATGGTAGAAGAAGTTATAGAGCACCCTGAAAAATGGGAATGGTCAATCAGTCGTAAGGGCGTGACTTTTTATTTTGATGAATATGAAATTGCAGCAGGTGCAGCTGGTGCGATAAAAACAGAAATTCCAATGAAGAAAATCAAACCGTATCTCAATGAGAAATTCGCGAAAAAAATAGATGTGAAGATTCCTGATAAAGAAAAGAACAAAGAAGAAGAACAGAAAGAACAGCATTCTGAGGACACGGTGAAACTTGATCCGGAGGGAAAATATGTTGCCTTAACGTTCGATGATGGCCCCCATCGGGAAGTGACGCCGCAAATTTTGGATCTACTGAAAAAACATGATGCCAAAGCAACATTCTTTATGCTTGGAAGTCAGGTGGAATATTATCCATCCCTTGCCAATGAGGTAGCGAAAGCAGGACATGAAATTGGAAACCATACGATGAATCATCAGGATCTAACCACCTTGCATCCAAATAAAATTAGCGAGGAAATCCAGCAATCCAGTCGTATTATTCAGAAAGCAACTGGTAAGACTCCAACATTATTGCGTCCGCCGTATGGTGCGTCAAATGATAACGTGAAACAGATTGCAATAGATTTAGGACTCCCTATCGTTATGTGGTCAGTTGATTCACTTGACTGGAAAAGTCGTAATGCAACAGCGATAAACGAGGAAGTGACTTCCAATGTTGCTTCGGGATCAATTGTATTAATGCATGATATTCATGCTTCAACTGCTGAAGCCTTACCGCAACTATTAAGCTCATTGGATAAGCAGGGATATCAAATGGTAACTGTTTCACAGCTGCTTGAACTGTGGGATGAACAAGGTGTTGGACCACATTACGGTAACTAAATTAGAATAAGTATTATTGCCCGCGAGCTCCACTAGTGCACCATTAGGGTGAAATAGGATGAATCTGTTTGAAAGCTAAGAAAATGATATAAATTAGTTTTTTTGATAGGTATGCTATAAGATGAAATTTGAACCAATCAAGATTGGAATGAAAAGCAGTATCGAATAATACCTAACCCTTGTCGCAGCAGCGATTGTGGCAGGGATGTTTTTCTTTTTCAAAAAAAGTAAAAAATTAGGGAAGTCTAGATAATGAAATCGGTTTTTATACCAATTTCTACCTATCTAACCTCTGACCTCTAGAAAGATGCAGCAGCATTTTTCTCATACGACCCCGTTTTTGTACATACGGTGATAAACGTGTGCTTCTAAACTGTTGTAATCATTTGTTCCAATGTTGTCCATTCGATCACGTTTACTCAATTTGCACTAGTGGTTTTGATTGATGTAGTAATTTAATTAAAATAACACTGTATAATAAACAACAGGAACTTAAAATTAATATTAATGAATGGTGGAATTAATGATCTAATTAAAAAAGATTAATTCAGATTTTGCATCATTTTTGTAAGTATAAAAGGAATTTCATTTCAAGCTTATGTCAACAAAGATGTAACTATCACAATCTAAAAGGAGTACAGGAATGTATTTTAAAACACATCTGGATCATATTGAAGACTATTTAAGGACAGGAAATATAGAAAATTCACCAAAGTGGTTACAGTTTTTGGCTGAATCTGAGAATAATTCACTAAATTTGGAATTCTTCTATTCAGTTAATGACTGGGAGCCTAACGATTTAGTGTTATATGTCTATAGGACTTTAAAAACACTCGTACAATTAAATTTGGAGGAAGAAATCGAACATCTGATTGCTACCACGCTCGTTTATAGTGAAACGGCTAAAGGCGGGAGTTATGCTCGGCGCAAAGAATGGCTGAAAAAGGGCTATAATTTATTGGTTCATAATGAAGGTTCGATGTGTATATTTGCTGAGTACTACGAAGGAAATAATAAACGATTAATATACGAATTAATTAAAATACACGGTTTAATTGGTCAATTTCTTCGAGGTGAATCCATTTTGGAGTCCCCCTCTAAATTATTATCCATCTTAAAAGAAAAATATAGTATTGAAAAATCAAAAGAACTGATATTCTTATTGAATAAATGTGTTATAAGTGGTGTTTCTGATGAATTGTGGAGGAGATTAGAGAAAGATGTTGATAAAGTCGTTCATCAATTATTCGAAGGAGATTTAGTAGACCCTTTTGATCAAAGGATTTGTAAACTGACTGCTTCACTAAATGAACCGGATCAAGAAAAGAAGAAAGTTATGGCGGATGGTTATGATGAATTAGAATCTTTTTTTTGGAACAAAGAGTTTTGGTATGTGGAACCATCTATACATGACTTGAATTTTAAAGAAGTGTGGACAATTTTTAAATTAATTCATGCAAAAACGAAACATTACGATTATAAGCATCTACAATTTGAAAAAATGATGAAACAACTACATTATGAATCTGATGGTCAAACTAAAAGTAATATATACAAAATCCGAATTGTTGAGAAGTTTCTAAAAGACATCGAAGTCTATAGTGATGCAGGCTCTGTTCATTTGAAATTAGTTTGTAAACTGAATAAAAAGGCAAAAATGGTTGAAGTGTTTTTTGAGTTTTCCCCTGTTGGAGAAACACTGATCAATTTCTGTGTTGAAGCTGAAAAAGTTGATATGATGCATAATCGTGCCATATTAATGCTGTTTGATTTATTTGGTCTTAGAAGAGATTCTTATGACAGATTTTATAATGAAGAAGTTTATCTTAAAGATATGAATAGTGCAGCTGAAGACAAAAAAATAATTATTGATTACATTAAAGGCAATAGTATACTGGATATAGGGCCAGGCGGTGGTATATTGATGGATATGATTGAAAATGACATGCCATCAAAAAAAATTACAGGAATTGATATTTCAGAGAATGTGATTAACGAACTCAAAAGAAAAAAGAAAAATGAAAATAGAAATTGGAATGTTGTAAGAGGAAATGCACTAAATTTAACTGATAATTTTCCAAAATCATCATTTGATACCGTTATTTATTCTTCAATTATACATGAATTATATTCTTACATTGAATTTGAAGGAAAAAAATTTAATACACAAGTGGTGAGGGAAACTTTAGCAAGTGCTTATGAAGTATTAAAGCCAGAAGGAAGAATCATTATTCGAGATGGAGTCATGATGGAAAATGCACAAACTAAAAGAATTATTCGATTTAAAGATCCCTATGACATCAGGTTTTTGAAAGAATTCATTCAATTGTTCAAAGGAAGAGAGATTGAATGTGAGTTTCTAAATGACTCAGAAGCTAAATTACCTATTAACGATGCGATGGAGTTTCTATATACGTATACTTGGGGAAAGGAAAGCTTTTTATATGAAGTGCAGGAACAATTCGGCATATTGACACCTTCACAATATGTCACGTTAATCAAAGAATTATTTGGAGATAAAGTAAAAATTATTCATAAATATAATTATTTGCAGGGGGGTTATGTAACCTTCTTAAAAAGAAAAATAGATTTTTATGATGAAAGTTATAATGAAGTCACGTTACCAGACAGCACTATATTCTTAGTCATTGAAAAAGCAGATTGAAATAAAAAGACTTTCTTCAAATTGGTCATCAGTTGAACATGAATCTATCGCATTTGTCATTGTGCGTGTCAAATATTTATTGGGATACTGCAGGGCTCCGTATATACCAGCATCAGGGAATGACAGTTTTAATCAACTAGAACCATTGGTGGAAGAATAGCTAATAGTTCATAGTGTATCTCCACTGAATCATAGCTTGGTTCAATGACGGAATTTGATTCAGGCTAACAACATTAACGTGTGAAGTCACCAAAACGTGTGAATGGAAATGTGAAAAAAAAGCCTGTTAAGCCTTTTTATATCAAGGCGCAAGAAAGCATATATCAGTAAAAATGGATTATCGTGAAATAATATATTTTTACTGAAAAAGGTTAATTTAAAAGTGTGGTTTATAGCAAATTCCTGTCATCTCTAAAATGGTGAAACATGGGTTTGGGGGGAGGGATTTAACGAGATTTTATTGTTGCTTATGTATAACTTGATAAAAAATATTATTACACTTAAAATGAATGGTACAAGCGAATTGAAAAGTATATTCAGTAAATAATTGAATTAGTTAAAATAAATGAAGTACTGTTGCATCGTTTAATTAAACAGTTATATAATGTTAAAGATATAATAGGGGGTCTTCACATGAATCAAGAACAATTTTTACTATATGAACAACGAACTCCAATTCAGTTACAGGCAAAGCGAGTTTCTTTCTATCATCAAAGTCAAATCATAGAAGCAGTGAGTGAGGAAAAACAAACATATTATTTGATCTATTATAAATGTCAATTCCTGACTGGCCTTAAGACAACTAGTTTGCAACGACAATCATATATTGAAAGTGTTTTTAAAGAAGGATTGATATTTGACTGCCCTCATCCATTTTTAAATAGTCTACTTTCTTCCCATTCCCCGCTGCAAATAATTCATATAAAACCGCTACTAACCAATTTAGACAAGCATTACACTCCGCAAGAAAAGGCGTTAATCCTAACCTACTTAGAGTCGTTTATTCCGAAAAAACAATTGTTAGAAGAAATAATAGCCATATTTTATCAATATCGTCGTAATGGACAGATGTTTTTAAGTTATCGAATTATTCGTATTTTAATGGACTTTGCTCCGGAAGATAGTCTAGTAAAACAGCTGTCCAATGACTTCGCCTTTAATGATTTCGCTTATTTGTATAAGGAACACTCCGAGAAGCTCTACCAAAAAGATTCAATTTATGCAGAAAAAATTCTGTATTACCAGCAAGAAAATAACCATTCCTTTGAGCAATTAGTTGCTTACTTAAAAAAGGAATCTCGGTGGTTAGAATTAATGGTATTATATACGAACAAGGTATCACTGACACCTACAATTGATTCCTATACCTCACTAATGCAATTAGTAAAGGAACATTTTGATGATAGGGAAAATATGTTCATATTAGAACAGCTATCCATTCAATTATCATCCCCATTTCCACCTTTATTACAGGACTTATTTAATGAATATATAAAAACCTCTAACATTGACGGCGTATTTAAATTAATGGAGACACATGATTTTAGACTAAGTAGACCCCAGATTGAAAGTCTTGGTGATTTATTAGAACAGCTGAATGTAGAGAGCCATTCACTTCACCCTGATTTATTAAATCGATTGTTATTATCTGTTATTCATTTATTTCCAGCTAAAGCTGAAGAACTGCTTAATAAATACGTTTCTACATTATTAAATACAAACGAGCTGTCTTATGTAAAAGAATGGCTCGAACCTTTTAAGGAATATGATAAAGGTCTAAAAATATTTAGGAAAATAGATCGAATGAATGAGCTTTATGATGATCTTGATGAAATGCAGCCTCTTGGAGAATTGTATTATGAGTTTGGGCAATTTGCTAAAGCAATTGAATGTTTCAATTGGGAAATGGAACTGAAGCCGGATGAGACGAAACCCATTCAATGGCTAGCAAAGGCCTATAAACAAAAGGGAATGGATCATGAATCTGATGCTTATCGTCAGCTTTATATTAACATGCAAAAGGGTTTTTAACGAATCTCCGAAGCAAGTCTCCACTTGCAGAGTGTGCAAGGCTAAGCCTGATGAGCAGGAGGGAAATAAATTTCGGTTGGTGCAAGCCAAAGCTTATGATATAATCAGTCTTAGATAAATTGGGTTAGAATTTTTGACCAATAATATGCTTCGGCGAATGCCCGATAGTCTATCTATGCTAAAGGAGGTGTACCTGGCACTAACTGTCCATCCTATAATAAGTATTTACGTTAGTTACTAGGATCAATATGAAAGCATATATAATTATGAAAAAACCTGTAATCAAGGTGAAAGAAGACAGTAGCGTGCGTTCTGTTATTGAAAAGTTTATCGATAATGGGATAAGTGGTTTACCTATCGTAAACGATCGGAATGAAATCGTTGCCTATATAAGTGATGGGGATATTATGCGTTATATTGGTAAGCATAAAGAAAATGTCATCAATGCGCTTTATTTCGTCAACATATTGCAGGGAGATGATGATGGATTCGCAGAAAGAGTGCAAAAAATACTTGAATACAATGTGATGGATATCGCTCGAAAATCAGTATATAAAGTTAACTGGGATGATGATATTGAGAATATTGCCCATATTTTAGGGAAAAAACAAATTAAGAAACTGCCAGTAGAACGTGAAGGGGTACTTGTGGGGATTATCAGCCGTGGAGATGTGATTCGAAACGTGTTTAAATCATTGATGATAGAATAGAAGTTAAGCAGTGATAGATTATTAATTGACTATTTACAGCTTATATAAGTGGAAAAAGAATAAAAAAAAGAAGAAATTAATTGAAAAACCTTTACATTTCGGATAAAATATAGCATAATGATGTAAACGATTACAATAATAAATAAAAAAAGAGTTGAGAATGGTTTATCATCCTCAACACCTTTTAAGTTTTCTAGTTATAAAGATTTCTTTTCAGGAACTGGTACTTCTTCTGTAGTTTTGGCAAATTTCAATTCAAATAAAGTCTTAATGATTAGTAAGGCACCAACAATCAATAGAATTATAGCCATGACAGTGTAGGAATAATGTACACTACCGTCACCGAAAGAAACACTAACCATTCTATGGATGTGTGGGGAACTAAATTGGCCTAAGTAGATACAACTCTGTACAATAGCCATTGCAATCATTGCTTGTGTGCCTGTTGTAATTTTTGAGACACCATCAAAAATCACTGGCACTAGGCTACCGTAACCAAAACCTAGGATTACTACACCAACACCTATTGTTAATAGTGGTTGTGTGAAGACAATTAATGCGAAACCAATGCCAAGTAACATGACTTGAATTGGAACGTATGCTTTTTTAAGTTTTCTTTGGAAGGAGGCTAATGTTAGTCCACCAAGGAATCCACCTAACGAACATGCAGCTATAATAATTCCAGAAACAATTGTATTTGTAATGGAGTTTTCCCTTAAGAATAAAGCCATATTTGAAGGGATGGAGTAAAACACGATAAATATTAGAAACATTAAAACAGAGTAAACAGCAATTTTTGCTTTTGGTAATGGAGTTTTAGTAATTTCTTTTGTTTTAGATGAAGTATTGACTTTTTTTCTAGGCAGAAATGCAATAACAAAAATCAAAACAAGTGCGGCAAGTCCATAAACATAAAACGCTGATCGCCAACCTAACGTTGCTAATACTCCGGAGATAACTATGGCAATAATTGCTCCTAAATTGGTTGCGGCACTAACTAGTCCCATCATACTTGTCCGTTTTTCACCATCATAATAATCTGAAACCAGAGTAGTAGATAGCGGCATCATCAACCCTACAGCAACACCTAATAGGGCACGTGTACTTAATAAGATAAACATATTTGGTGCGAATCCACCACCAATTCCAGCTACTAAATAAAGAATTAAAGCAAAAATTAACACAGCTTTTTTTGAAAAATATTTACATAACCAGCCTGATACAAATGCAAAAGGAATCATAAAGGCTGCATGTAAACTAGTTAATAAGTTTATTTCGAATCTTGATGCATTTGGAAACGCAGCATCAATAGAAGCTATAGCAGGTGCTATAATAGCTCCAGCCATTACGGTAATAAGTGATACAGATAATATGGCATATTTTAACAAAGAACATCACCTCAGCAATTTATTTGAATTTATAATAAAAATTGCTCAAGTAATAATAAAATCATTGCGGAGATTGTCTCGAGTAATGATTGGATTAGTACGGAGAAATTTGAAAAATATATCGTTTTGTACCTCACTCTCTTAATCAATGAAACTCTACCCGGGTTTTGTTACAACTAACAGAGGACTTATCAATTTAACCATGAAACTATCGAATAGTCAATGAAGTTTGTGACAAAGATGTGAAGAATTGCTCCGGACCTGCTAATAGACGTAAATGACAGGGTACAACACTATAGGTGGTGCCTTCTTTTATTGTCAAAGAAGTGATACCAATGCAAATTCTTATTAGAGGTTGTTCAAAAAGTCCGGTGAAAATGACACATCACAGTGGATTTTCTACTCAAACTGCCCACATCCTTGAAAAAGAAAAACACTTTTCCTGCGTGCTAGAACGTGTACTCACGTAATAACTATATACGTTTCGCTCTTTAGAACGGAAAATCGCCTATCTTACGTGTCATGCAGATTCGGTAAAGCTTTCCTAGTACTCCAAGATGCGCCGCCTCGAACTTCTCGGTTCTTTTCACCCTTTTTTAAATGGACACCTGCCTAGATTTTCTTGCAAAAAAATATCCCTCCTATAAAAGTAATTTTATTTTTTTGGAATAAACAATATCTTGATTAAGCTAAAACGAATGCTTTTTTACCTTTCCTTTAATATTTGTTAGGATTTGTTTCAGTCATCGAGATAATGCGTCTATCGTAGGCAAAATATAACATATCATACTTGTTACCACTTAAGGTGCACGTCAAGCATCTTTCTAAAACGTGGGTTGTATGCTGAGTTGGATAAAGTCTCTACGGATTTCGTACAAGGAGATACAAAATCTGCTGCAAAAGCCATTGCGGTAATCCGTAGAGACTATGGAGTATGAGATACAAAGTAGTATTAGCGAAACAGGCGCTTATCGACTTTTTGAGGTTTTTTTTCGTTTAGACTATTTGAATCACTATTCTATTGTCAGTATAAATCTAACAATAATGATCAATCAATATTGTTAGGATCATCACAATTTAACTATCTGTTACCCGCCTGTAGTTACAGCCTAAAAATTTCTTTCCCTTAACTTATTATCTTCAGTACTTTTCTGCGGCGTTCCTATTTTTAAGTAACCGCAGTTTAATCATAAAGAATGTTTAGCAGTGCGGTTGCCTAATCTTGCAAAGAAACTCGCTAAAAGTGATAAATATATTCCGAATAAGATTCAAACTATATTTGTGGAGTATTTTATTATTGGATCTGTTTGATAATATCTACTTAAGCATGGTATAAATGTAAAAGAAGCAGAGACATTTTCTGCTTTTTAATTTTGAGATAAGCGTTTGAATTGATATAGAGTAATGAGAGGAATTGAATTTGCATATGATAGATAATTTTTGGCGTGATTTGCCACGGCCGTTTTTTGTACTAGCACCAATGGAAGATGTGACGGATGTTGTTTTTCGCCATGTAGTGAGTGCAGCAGCCGGACCTGATGTATTTTTTACAGAGTTTACAAACACGGAGAGTTATTGTCATCCAGAGGGAAAACAAAGTGTGCGTGGGCGTTTGACTTATACAGAGGATGAACAACCAATTGTAGCCCATATATGGGGGGACAAGCCTGAACATTTTCGGCAAATGAGCATTGGTATGGCAGAGCAAGGATTTAACGGTGTGGATATCAATATGGGCTGCCCTGTACCTAATGTGGCAGGGAAAGGGAAGGGTTGTGGACTGATCCGTCGTCCGGAAGTTGCAGCAGAGCTAATACAAGCAGCAAAAGCAGGGGGATTGCCCGTAAGTGTGAAGACAAGGCTTGGTTATTCGGAGGTAGACGAATGGCATGACTGGCTAACACATATATTGAAACAAGATATTACTAATCTTTCCATCCATCTACGTACGAAAAAGGAAATGAGCAAAGTAGGTGCTCATTGGGAATTAATCCCGGAGATTAAAAAACTTCGTGATCAGGTGGCACCAGATACACTTTTGACGATCAATGGGGATATCCCTGACCGTCAAACAGGCTTGGAGCTTGCGGAACGATACGGTGTTGATGGAATTATGATTGGGCGTGGTGTTTTTAAAAATCCATTTGCCTTTGAAAAAGAACCGAAAGATCATACTAGTGAGGAATTGCTTGATCTCTTAAGGTTGCAGCTGGATCTCTTTGATAAATATTCAGAACTAGAGCCACGATCGTTCAGACCTCTTCGCCGCTTTTTTAAGATATATGTCCGTGAGTTTCAAGGGGCGAGTGAATTAAGAAATCAATTAATGAGCACAGAATCAACAGAGGAAGTGCGTGCATTGCTCGATTACTTTTCGAGAAAGCGCTGATGATGCGGGGGAACAGTAAATCAATGTAAAGCGAAGTGGCACGCTAAACTGATATGCCTACCAAAAGTTACAGTTCATATTAAGCGGTTAATTGGCTGGTGTGAGAAACGGTATTGAACCGGACTCATTCCTGGCCAGAGGGCAGATCAATCTGAAAAACTGGAGCTGGAATAAAGTGCAGATTCACAATAATTTATTGTTAATATAGTCATATAAGGATATAATATGACTATAAAGTAATATATTAGAAAGAGGTGATACCATGGAAGCAGCGATCAGACCGTCAGCAGATTTAAGAAATCATTATAGTGAAATCTCCAAGCAATGCAAAGAATCAAGGGATGCAGTTATTATTACCGTAAATGGAAGAGGCGACACAGCAGTTCTTGGATTGCAGGATTATTATCAGATGAAATCTGAACTAGAACTTCTCAGAACACTTGCAGAAGCGGATGATGATGTAAAAAATGGACGTGTGGCACCAATGCAGGATTCGTTTGACGATCTTCGTGCATCTTTACAGGAAAGGAAAAATGGATGAAGTATAAAATCTTAAGAACGGATAAGGCAGAGGATCAGCTACGTGATATTATATTCTATATGGCTGATGATTCAGGTGATGTTGATATCGCACTAGGATATCTGAATAAGATTGAAGCCGCTATCAATCGTCTACAGGAGTATCCAGAGTCAGGAAGTATACCTAGATATTCTATTTTAAAAAAACAGGGTTATAGAGTAGTAATTGTTGAAAGGCATCTTGTGTTTTATAAGATAAATAAGATAGATAAGACAGTTATTATATACGCCATTGTGGACGGAAGAAGAGAATATCACAAGTTAATATAAAAAAATACAAAAAGCACTCAGGCCAAAACCTCGTATATTAGTTCTGCTTTATCAACATTACAAAAAACAAATTTCAATATGTTCTCATGGACTTTAGGTTTATAAATTCAACAAAGACATCAATCCTATCCTCCCCGAGCCATTTTAAAGTGCATTGCTCGATTACTTTTCGGGAAAGCGTGCTGATAGAGAGGATTCTGTATCGAAATAAGTGGAATTGGTTCTATCTAAATACTCAAATTATTAACCTTTATTTTTATGGCATGAACGTAAGCTTTTTTTCATACTCTATTCTGGAGGTGTAAAAATGGCAAGAGTGGCTTACCGAAGTGCTGACGTTGACTTGATGGCAAGGATGATGAGAGCAGAAGCTGTAGGTGAAGGAAAACAAGGAATGCTATATGTAGGAAATGTAATTGTTAATCGTGCTGTAGCAGATTGTATTGAATTTAATGAATTGAGAACAATTGAGGACGTCATTTTTCACGTGCAAGGTGGAAATTATTCTTTTGAAGCTGTTCAAAAAGGAAATGTATTTTATCAACGAGCAAGAGAATCTGAAAAAAGATTAGCCGAACAGAATTTGAAGTACTGGAGAGGACACCCAGCGAAATATGCTCTTTGGTACTTTAATCCATATGCTCCATGTCCCCCAACCTGGTACAACCAACCTTTTACAGGTCAATATAAACTACATTGTTTTTATGAACCAGCGGCTGGAACATGTGAAAGTGTATACATGGGGTGACCATTGTTAGCTCAGGGGCACTGGTATAAATTAATTATAATCAAATTTTCACTTGCAAGGGCAGGGGGTATATGAGTTAATAAAAGTGTCGGACCGACAGACTCTTTTGAAAGGAGGCTGATTATTATTTTCACGAAATCTGAGGTGATTTCCGCATAGGCGGGGATCAAAACGTTTGGGGCCGCATAGTGTGGCCCCATTTATCATGCTTATTTTTCAGAATATTGGTATCTTTACGTGTTTTGGAAAAGCCAATTATACTTTGATTTACAAAGGATTTTTGAAACTAAACTTAAAAGAAAGGAGATGTTGACGGTGAATGATATAAATATGTTTAAACAAATTATCCAGGTACACCTTGATAAGGAGGAAACAAATAGTGCAATACAAAAACGGAAAAGAGGTTTTTCCCCCTAGATTGCTGAAAGAGATGCAGAAGTATATCCAGGGTGAACTGATATATATACCTGTAGAAAAAAGTGAGCGGGCTCGGTGGGGAGAGGTAAACGGTTCCCGAGCGTTTATTGCCCAGAGAAATCAAGAGATTTTTCAGTTATACAGTGAAGGAAAGTCTCAGGAAGAATTAGAGCAAATGTATAATTTGTCTAACGATAGTATTCGTAAAATTATATATAAAACTCGCAGTATGTCATGATTCAAAACAGAATATCCAAAGGGTTTCCTAAGACCCTTTATAAAAATGAAGCGTGGCTAGATTGCCACGCTTTTGTATTTCACAATGAACAGTTCCCCTTCTGAGCACCCCAAGTTCTCCCAGTTCTGCACGGAAACTGGGTACAAAATAATTATAATTATTCTCTCTCTTGTTTGTAAAGCTTGTTTTGTGAGTTAATGGATATGTTGCAATAGATTCTGGTGAAAGGAGGCAAATGGATGATGACTTCACAAATTAAGGTGATTTTTGTATAAACGTAAATTTCAGGAAGAAGTAAAAAGAACAAGTATGTTCAAAAGCCTATTCAGACCTGAAGTGCAGATTCCCCCCGGAAAAGGGGATTATTTGCAGGTTGAATTTCCATTGAACGCTGAAAACCAGAAGCCTTCCCGGTTGTATTAAACGATTTAAACAACATTTAGGGAGGTATTAGTGTGCATTTTCATTTCGACATTTATAAAAGCATCGCAAACGACCGTATGGAACAATTATTAAAAGAAGCTAGTGAAAATAGAATGATTCATAAAACCAATGACGTTACCGATAGAAAGATAATGAGGAAAAACATGCTTTTCAGATCATTTTTTGGTCCGGGAAAGGCTGATTGAACAAAAGGCGAAAGATGGATGTATATCACTTCTTTTAGAAAAAGAAAAGTTTTAAGATGAATGGTTTTCCAAGAAAATACGAATATAAAAAAATCTAGAATAAGCAAAGAAAAGTCCATTTTGAGCAGATCAAAGTGGACTTTTCATACATATATTTGAATAATAAATAATAGAGGAATACCTCAGTAGCTGAATTCAGCAATATATTTAATAAGTCAGAACAGAGTATAAATGGTAAAATGATTAAAAAAGATTTGGAGGAATAGCAATGACAAAAACAAATCAAACCATCATTCCACATCTGTGGTATGACAAGGAAGTGAACGAAGCGGCAGCATTTTATGCTTCTGTATTTCCGGACTCCGCTGTTACGAGTACAACATCACTTAAAGGCACACCATCAGGCGATTCTGATTTAGTTTCCTTTGAAGTGTGGGGACAGAAATTCATGGCTATCAGTGCCGGTTCGTATTTCAAATTCAATCCATCTGTGTCTTTCATGGTAAATTTTGATCCATCACGAGAAAAAAATGCAAGAGAAAAACTAGATGAGGTATGGAACAAGTTGTCTGAAGATGGTACAGTGCTAATGCCGATTGGTGAATACCCATTCAGTGAGAGGTATGGCTGGATCCAAGATAAGTATGGATTGTCATGGCAGCTGATCCTTACCAATCCAGAAGGGGAAGAGCGTCCTGAAATCGTGCCTTCGCTGATGTTTGTCGGTGAAAATTTTGGCAAAGCGGAAGAAGCAATGCATTTTTATTTATCTGTATTTAAAAATGCACAGCAGGGACATATTGCCCGCTACCCCGGGGGAATGGAACCTGACAAAGAGGGAACGATTATGTTTTCTGATTTCATGCTCACAGATCAGTGGTTTGTTGCAATGGACAGTGCGCAGGATCATGAATTCAATTTCAATGAGGCAATCTCATTTATGGTATACTGCGACACACAAGAAGAGATTGATTACTACTGGGATAAGCTGTCTGCCGTTCCTGAATCCGAACAATGCGGCTGGCTGAAAGATAAATATGGAATATCCTGGCAGATTGTCCCACGGGAAATGGAAGAAATGATGAGCAACACTAGCACAGCAGAACAAATTGAGAGTGTTTGTCAGGCAACGCTTAAAATGAAGAAACTTGATATTGCAGAGTTACAACGAGCATATAAGGGTTTATAAAAAAGATCCCTTTGTCAGGCTGCATAGGACTGTCGGGTTAGTTTCCCTGATTTCGTATGATAATTATCATCGTTTAAGGGCTTATGACGTATCGTACACTAAAGTCTGTAAATGCATAAATAATTGCTCAACAAAATCTCAAAACTTTTGATTAATTATTTTGTGCCGAAAACTAGGCAATCCGAAGAATTAGATTTTTACCGTCTTTTCATGGGACAGCTTATAAGAAAGCTATAGATTGGGACAAGGTAGTTAGAAATGATGAACAAGGATTAGTTAACTTAATATAGGTAGCGTATGTAATCTGATTTTAATAATGTGTTTTCAAATTCCTGATAAATAAATCGGAATATAAGGGAGAGACCATATGGAAAATGACTGGGATACAGCGATAGATTCTCTTTCCAACATAACTGTTTTTTCAAATCCAAATAACGAGCCTGTGACGATCAGTGGTGAGGCTGATGATTTGAAGTGCATAGGTATGGGGACAGATGCGGCCGTTTTCCAATCGATACACGCCACGTCCTATGCGTTTAAATTATATGCAAAAGACAAAGCAGCCAAATTAGAAGCTGAAGCAAACGTTTATGAGGTTTTGGGAGATTCATCTTTTTTTCAACCTGTTTTGCTGTTTACGACGAATTCCTAGTCCTGAGCTATGAAGAAGGAAAAACCCTTTTTGACTGCGTTCTGCAGGGAATTCATATTCCGGAAAGAGTTATACAAGACGTAGAGGATGCTAGAGAATATGTTCGTAGGAAGGGACTTAACCCGCGTGATATCCATTTGAAAAATATTTTACTGCAAAACGGAGGAGCGAAAATACTTGATGTCTCTGAATATATATTGCCAGGCAATGATTTTAGGTGGGAGCATCTAAAAAAAGGATATGAACAATACTATCATTTGATTGACGGGAATGCTGTACCGTTTTGGTTGGTTGAAACGGTTCGAAAGTGGTATAACCAGCGAACCAAATACTTTTCTTCCTATGAGGAGTTTTTAAAAGTCATTTTAAATTTTCTGTCTAGGAAATAGGAGACCAGCTGCAAATATAATAATACATTAGAAGATGTTAAAACCTTATTTGAAAGAATTGATGTTACAACTATCGGTATTGAGATTGAAAAATTAAATAAACAATCTTCATTTTAAGAACATAAAAAATATTAATCTTATAACGCTAACGGGTGCAAGTGTTTAATAAGGTGGTAAACGCAAGTTGTTTTGATCTTTAGTCAAAAAAATTATTGGGGGATGAACAGTTGAAAGCATTATTTTTTCTATATGAAGGGTATGTTGATTGGGAGATCAGTCCTTTGTCCTACATGTTAAATATATCTGATATCGAAATTAAAACTGTGGCATTAAGTGATGAGGTCACGCACAAAGGAAATTTTAAAGTAAAGGCTGATTTGGATATTGAAGCCTGCCGACTACGATATTCTGATCATACCCGGCGGTGAACCGGATCCGTTTGATAAGACGATTTCCCAGCGCTTGCCATAGATTCTTACCGCATCTTCTTCTGTGTGTTCCAGATTGGTTGTCAAAAGTGCTAGCCACTTTTTGGAACGATTTCGATCGCGAACGAATACGATCCGCGCCTGGATTTCGTTGCCATTGTCATCATCATGGCCAAGGCCCACAACAATACTGGAAAGGATTTTGGCACGTCCGCGCTTTTTACGACCCTTCTTGTAAAGCTGGTTCAATGTATAAGACTCACCCTCATACGTATAATGAATCGTTGGTGTGCGCTTGATCATACAAACAACATTTAGCGAGTAATTCTTCACGATTTTTGATAGGATTGCCGGAAATGCGAACCAACTGTCAAAGAGAACGGTTTTTGTGCCCAGTTTTTTGGATTGACAGAGTCAAGGAGATTGAACATTGTTTCAGTTCCCTTTTGCATGGCTTCTTGGCGTCTGCGATAACCGACCGTTCGCTTGTCAATATCTGGATTAGCTTCCTGGTAACGGTTTTTCTTTTTCTTAGAGCTCAGCAATGAAAAGGCAAGTGGCATAAAAGATGCGCCGTCTGACCATCCAAGTGTGAGCATACGAAATCCCTTGAAATAACTTCCGGTGTTATGATCCCTCACATTGGCAAGCAGTTCGACTGCCTTACTACGATTGCGGCTGAACAGGGAATCATCATAGATGAGAACACGGTCACGATCTTTGGAAGTTAATGGAAGCATGAAATTCATAACAATATAAGACCCCACGCTAGCAAGGAATTTACGCCAGTTATATTGGGATTTTTCAAGAAATCATATACCGTATCCTTTTCAAAATCAGTTGGGATGCGGTCTGAGTCAAGCGCTCTAGAAAAACTCTTCCCATGAAGCACAAGGGCGAAAATAAATTGCATGATGACGTGCGGCGAGATACCTTTTACTTTATGAATATTGGCATCGTGTAGGAAAGTTCCAATTTTTGCTTGTGTAAAAAAATGTAGCATTCGGGTATTAGATTTTTCGTTTTCATTTTCAGTAGAATTTGGTAAAATAGTAGACACAGAAAACATCCTTTCTTGGTTTGGTTTGCTACCTATATTTCACCAAAAAAAGGGTGTTTTTTGTGTTTTTTATGATAAATATTTTAATCTAGGCTCAACTGCAACATGGAGTAAAGTGCTTTTTCTAACTCCGAAACTTGAGTTATATATTAAAAAAACATCGAAAGAACACTTGTTTGTGTTTAGAATTTCTGATATAATAGTACTAGATATACACCTCGAAAAGTCCACACATATCACAAAGGATGTGCTGAAATGATTCCAGCCAAATTAGTTAAAGAAAAACCCACAATTTATTCTACATCAAATGTTGTAAGAGAAGATCCCACAGATTATAATAAAACTAGACGGATTAAAAAAGAGGATAAGAGATTCAAACTGCTGAAAAACGTACCACTGGAAAAGTTGATGGATTTAAAAATTGATTATGCTTTCAAACAGTTTTTTGGCAATGAAAAGAATAAAGCGATAACGGTTGTATTCTTAAATGCAATTTTACAAAAAACGGGTCGAAATCGAATCCAAGATATCTCCTTTGAAAATACGGAGTCTGGTGGCGAATATGAAGATGATAAACAGTCAAGACTGGATTTATTAGTGTTAACGGATGCGGATGAATGGATCAATATCGAAATTCAGTTCACTAATAAATATGATATGATAAAACGCTCCATCTACTACTGGGCAGGTGCATACAGAGACCCTTTGCAAAAAAATATGACATACAAAGAATTGCGACCAGTAATTACCATTAACATCCTTAATTTTGACCTTTTCCCACAAACAGATCGTTTTCATACCATGTACCACCTCTATGAAGATGAGGAAAAGTTTAAACTGACCGATGTGATGGAATTCCACTTTATCGAAATGTCCAAGTTAATAAAGGATTGGCAAGAAAATAAACTTAATCCATGGGACGATGTTTTAGCCAGATGGTTGTTGTTGCTCGGAATGGTTGACAGGAGAAATGGGAAATACTATGAAGAAATTTATCATGAATTGGAGGAGATTGCCATGAAGGAGGATGAGACAATGCTAAACGCACTCCATAATTTAAAGGAACTTAGCTTGACTCACGAACATTATCTAGCATACGAGGCACGTTCAAAGCAAATCATGGATGAAGAGGCTGCCCAGCGTGAGGCAGAACTTCGCATAAAGGAAGGCATTCAAGAGGGAAGAGAAAAAGGCATTCAAGAAGGCATTCAAGAAGGCATTCAAAAAGGTATTCAAAAAGGTATTCAAAAAGGCAGAGAACAAGGCAGAGAACAAGGCAAAGAAGAAGAAAAAGAAATAATTGCCCGAAGACTTTTAACAAAAGGCGCTGAAATTGACTTTGTTGCTGAAATCACAGGCTTGACAAAAGAAGAGGCCCAGGAGATTAATGGGAATATGAAAAATTAAATTGGATCGGGTATTGTATCAACTGCCAGTCCCTATATACAGCTGTGGGGACTGTCGCTGGTTTTTGAGGTGAAAATGTGGAACCCACTAAAGCAATATTAGAAGATAATTACAACATATTTGCGTTGCTAAGCAATTATTTGAATCATGCACCTGACTTGATTGAGAAAGAAGAAATTGATGGGATCGCTAATTATAGTGTAACTTATGAATATGCCTTTTCTGTAATCTTGGCTGCGGCCTTTGGACTTGATATTATTGATAATGCGGATAATAAGGACTTGTTCAACAAATATTTTAACAGCATGATTCATCAGCTTGATACAAATGAATGTTATAACAATCCCTATTACAAGAATATCAAGATACCAACAATAAAAATCGGCAAAAGTGAATTGAAATATGAAAAGTATAAACCGTTTGAAGGCTTTGTTTGCAATGATATAGTTCAAACAAAAGAGGGCAGGCAAATTCCACAAATCGGATTTTTTGATAAAGAGTTCAGGTTTCCGGCAGTATTAGAAAATGGAAGAATCTGGATGACCATTACACCAAATGAAATAGAAACGATGAAAGAAGCTGTTGAAAGGGCTTCTGGTAATGTACTTACTTATGGGCTTGGACTTGGCTATTATGCCTATATGGTTTCTGAAAAAGATAATGTTGAAAGCATCACGGTTGTTGAGAGTAATGAGGATGTTATCCATTTATTTAATCAATATGTGTTACCTCAATTTAATCATGCGGAAAAAATTAAGATTATCAAAGCAGATGCCTTTGAATATGCAGAAAATCACATGTCCAAAGGGAACTATGATTTTGTGTTTACGGATTTATGGCACGATGTTTCTGATGGGATAGACATGTATCTAAAAATGAAAAAGTATGAGAGGCTTAGTTCCAATACTGTATTTATGTATTGGATTGAAAAGTCTATTTTGTGCTATTTGTAGAATTTGGCTTAGGGTGCATTTCCTGAAAATCTGGGTAGATAAAATATATAGTAGAATACTAAACAATATGGAGTTGATCTCATAATACGAAAAAACATCTCATATCTGATTACCTTTCTATGTCATGCAGCTTTTTTTATCTCCATAGATTATATAAAATATGACACATTTCAGTTTTGAAGTAATATTGCACAAGCGCTATTTATAACAGTTTTTATCCGTGTAGGTATGCGGATAAGTCGCAAAGCAGAAAATAGTGATAAAGAATAAAGTTTAAGTACATAGCTCTTATTCAATGCTTTTATAAAAAAGGGCATGATAGCCTTTGCGTAGGTACAAAACACACCCCACTGCAAAGAGCTCATGCCCGTTATGAATTTACTCCGGTGAATAACACTTTTACCCGACTGGAATTTATTTTTTACCGTCGTTAAATGTTAGTACACGACCCCAAAGGTCATTGTTGCCCCAAATTCCTCGACGTAATCCCTCCAGCTGAATGATTTGACTGTAATCGACAAAGAGATTGACTTCAGGGCCGTAATTTTTGATATACCATGCAAATACATCAGGATCTGCTGCTTCAAACATAACTTTCTCTGTACCTAATTCGGATGCAAATTGGGTGGCTATTTCGGTACGCCATGTGCTTACACTTTCTGTAATTCCTTCTGATTCTATCATTAACATATAGGCTCCGGCATCAAGGCAGCGACGTACATGGTTACTTCGTTTTTAGCAACATCTTCTTATATTTCCTACTAAAAAAATGCTAACCAGTGTTTAAATAGTCTAGTAAATGGCAAAGCTAGTGACTAATTAAAAGATTAAGAGGTGGTTTTGTTGAAAAAAGCGGTATATTTTAGTTTGCTAGGAGTTATATTTTTAGTAGGACTTGTGTTTTTTATAAATACAGAAACGGATGAAAAAGACAAAGCAATTGAAGATAACAGTGGTACGAAAAAGGAACAGGATCCGTTTGAAGAAGAGGCTGTTGAAGTAGTGCAGGATGCTGTGGAGGTTGTTGCAAATGATGACGGGAGTATCAATGCGAATAATTTATTTATACCATGGACGATTAATAAAAGTGGAGGCATGTTTTTCTTAAGTCAGCGGGATGGAACAGTGATTGAAATTGATGGAGACTTAGGTCTGGTTGAAGTGCAGGATGTCAATGTTTCAAAAGAAATTCTCCATGAGGGAGAGGGCGGTTTCCTGGGATTTACGCTGGCCCCTGATTTTGAGACCAATCATATGGCCTATGCGTATCATACGTATCAGGAGGATGGAGAAACATTGAATCGAATTGTTTCATTGACACTTAATAATAGTACTTGGAAAGAAGAGGAAATCTTGCTGGAAAATATTCCGGGTGGAGAAGTAAATACTGGTGGCAGAATTCAAATCGGACCGGATGGTATGCTATATGCTACAACAGGTGACACTGGTCAGCCAGATCAAGCACAGGATCTGGATAGTTTGGCAGGAAAAATTTTAAGAATAGATCCAAGTGGTGAGGTTCCAGTGGATAATCCACTGGAAGATTCCTATGTCTTTTCCTATGGTCATCGTAACCCACAGGGATTTGCCTGGGATGATGCTGGAACGCTTTACAGCTCGGAACATGGAGAAGATGGTCATGATGAAATCAATTTAATTGAAGCAGGAAAGAACTATGGCTGGCCCGTTATCCAGGGAGATGAAGAGGCAGAGAATATGGAAAAGCCAATCCATCATTCCGGTGAGGAAACCTGGGCACCATCGGGAATGGCGTACAGTGATGGTGAACTCTATGTCGCATCCTTAGCAGGTTCAAAAATCTTCACCTATGATATTGAAAGTGAATCTGTTGGTGAATTTTTCGGGGATGTCGGTAGACTAAGGGATGTTTTAATTGATGGGGATGCGCTATTTACGATTACCAATAACCATGATGATCGTGGGGAGCCAAACGAAGAGGATGATCAATTAATTCAGGTTCCATTAACGGAAAAAGCTTCATCAAATTTAAAAGATAAAGGATAGCTGTCCATTGATTTGGACAGCTATCTTTATTTAATCGCCGTCTTCGGTAAGGTTCCTGATATATTCAGTTACTGCTTCAATTTCTTCTTCGGTTAATTTCCCTTCAAATCCAGGCATGCTGCCACTACCATTGTTAATCTGTTCAATTAATTGTTCATTATCCATGCTGATATTTTGCAAATTTGGTCCATTATGACCGCCTGCACCTTCTGCACCATGGCATGATAAGCAATTATTTTCATACACTTTTAATCCTTCATCTACAGAGACTTCATCTTTGTCTTGTTCTTTACCTTGTTTAAAATCCATTTCGCCTCTCACTGGTGAAACATGAACGTCTGCGTCGGAAATGTCCTCCAGGGATTCATATTCCCCTTCCAATGAAAAGGTATATATTTTATCACCATGCTGTGTTCCCGCGAGTGAATTTCCTGCCGAGAAGATGGAAATGTATTGTTTTCCACCAACTTCATAAGTCATTGGCGGGGCATTTGCACCCGCGTCCGTCATAAATTCCCACACTTGCTCGCCATTCGTTGCATCATATGCAATAATTCTTCCGTCATTATGTCCGGTGAAGATCAAGTTCCCGGCTGTTGTTAAAATTCCGCTATATGCAATGGTGTCCCAATCATTTTGCCAAATGATTTTATTTGTTTTGATGTCAAGGGCAGTCACCGTGCCGCGACTTGGTGATTCTTCGACAGGCTGCCAGATGCTTCCAAGCCATTCTTTGCCCTCTTCAAATTTATTCTCCTCATCCTCTGCATAATGGGCATAGGAGAAATAATTGTCATTCCCCAACACATAAAAGAGCTCTGTATTTGGGTTATAGGCTGATGGTGGCCAGTTCGCACCACCCTGTGGGGATGGCTTCAACGTAACTGGTTCGTCCCAAAATGGTGTAAATATATTTCCGTATTCTCCGTCAAATTCCTCTGGTAAATCACGTTTGATATCTTCTTCGGTAATTTCCTGTGGTACAAAGGAATCCCCAATTGGAAACGGCTGTGTCGGGGATGTTTTTTGGTTTTCATTTTGAGGTACAGCTTTTTCCTCAATTCCAACAAGCGGTTCCCCATTTGTTCGATCCAAAATATACACCCATCCAGTTTTACCGGCTTGAGCAATCCCTTTTTTCATTTCCCCATCCATTTCGACATCAAATAAAACAACCGGATTTGCGAGGTCATAATCCCAAATATCATGGTGTACCTCCTGAAAATGCCATTCATATTCGCCTGTGTCGGCGTTTACAGCCATGACAGAATCAGCATACAAGTTATCTCCTTCACGATTACTTCCATCTAAATCCGGTGATGTATTTCCTGTGGCGAAATAAATAAGTCCGAGTTCAGGATCAACTGCAGGTGTCTGCCAAACTGGCGCACCACCTGTTAACCAGTCCCTACTACCCTCCGGCCAGGTTTCCGATCCTTCTTCACCAGGGGCAGGAAGTGTGTAGCTTCTCCAAATTTCTCTTCCAATGCCAGCATCATAGGCAGCTACGTACCCCCTAATTCCATATTCCCCACCAGCGACACCGGTATATACTTTTCCATCATAGAAAAGCGGGGCAGTTGTGATGGTATACCCTTTTTGCCATTCGTCAACCACTGTCTCCCATAATACCTCACCGGTTTTTTGGTCTAAAGCAACCAGTCTTGCATCAAGCAAACCAATAAATACTTTCCCGTCTCCGATTGCGACACCACGGTTTACCCATCCACAACAGAGCGTGTCCAGTTCATCTGCTAATTTGGGTTTATACTCCCAGATGATTTCCCCTGTTGTAGCATCAATCGCTGCAACATGATTTTCTCCCGTACTATTGAACATCACACCATCATACACAAGTGGGGTAGATTCTCCAGAATATTTAAATTCGAGGCCTGTCCCCATGCTTGTGACCCATTCAGCTTTTAACCCACTGACATTGGATGTGTCAATCTGATCCATGGGGGAATACCGGCCATTATAAACATTTCCACCATTCGTTATCCAATTCCCGGCTGGTGGCTCAATCAGTTCTTCAGCGGAAAAGTCTGGTGCAGCTTCGCCCGGATATTCCATGTGTTGAGCGGAAAAATGTTCTTTCCCGTTCGCATTGTTTTGCTGTTCAATATTCGGTTCTTCCTGTGTATCATCTTCTGTAGCAGGAGGATCTGCTGTATTATTGTCAGAACCCATGGATTGCACAAGGAATACGGCACCGATTACGAGTACTATTCCAATAGCTACGATCCAAACCGTTTTATTACGCATATAAAACTCCTTTCATCATGATGCTATATTCTTTTGTAATTTGCCCTTATTATTGGAAAATAGTCTTTTATCTATGGCTTGGGAAATATAGGAAGGTTGATAAAAAGGTGTCCTGGAAATAGAATAGTTAACAGAAGCATGGGGAATAATAATAAGGTATGAAAACATGATTCGTTTTCATACCTTCCATTCAATTATGCAGTTATTTACAATTCATCTTTTCTAATTTCATACGCTTTGTCGGTTCCGTCATCAAATGTTACTTGTAATTCAGCTTTTAAGTAATTATCTGGCAGATTAAATTTCTCAATGGCTAATGCAATAGCTTCTTCATCCGTCATATCCTGCTTCAGTTCCAAATCTTCCAAAATTGGATACATGGCATCAAAAGAAGCTGATCCACGAGCATCCACATCATTAAATGGATCATAAAACTCTGACTCCACTAAACCATCGTCATTATCAACTTCGCCTTCAAATTCATTATCTGCATATAAAACATCAAAGTCTAGCATTTGATAATCCAACTCTTCCATTTTAGCTGCCATATCATTCATGGTACTCATCGCTTCTTGACTTACAACATCTGTAGTTGAATCCTCTGTTGCATTTTCATCCTCATCGGCACAAGCGGTTAATACCATAGAGAAAATAATAAATACAGCTATTAACACTTTCTTTTTCAATTAATACACCTCCATATGATTGTTAGCATTATGTCCAAAATTCGAGATTCATATTCATGATTTAATGATATTTTCAAAGATTTGGAGGTACTTCAGTGGTTAGCGTGATAAGTGTGGGAAGCACTATGAAAAATATATTTTTTAAAAAAGGAATTACCCTTGGCAATAGCGAATTATTAAAAAGAATAGTAAGATGGAGGTTGATAAAATGGAAAATAACTTACCGATAAAAAATCAAATGAATGGCGTGTTTGTTCATGTGACAAATTTGAGGGCTTCAGTAAAATGGTATGCCGATTTGTTAGGGTTACAAGTGGATTTGGACAATGTAGTTTCACCGGTTTTTAATGTGCCAGTAACGGGGACAACATCTCTAACGCTAGATGACCACACGTTTGATTCGAATTTTAAACATATTGTAAGTCCAAGTCCAATTTTTAATCTTTTTGCGCCAAACATTGATGAAGCATATAACTATATAATAGAAAAAGGAATTGTCATTGTGAGGGAAATAGAAAGAGTTGGCGATACAGCTTGGTTTAATATTGAAGATCCAGATGGAAATGTTGTGATGATTTGTGATTGTTAGTGGTAAGGTTTTTAAATAAACCGGCAAATATAATTTAAGGTTAACTTGAATTTTTCAAGAGTTTGTAACTATTAATAAAAATAAGGGCAAAGTTCTTATTTTAAGAGGAGGTTAAAATTAACCAAATCCAATAAACGTGTAAAAGCTGCAACGGACCCGGAGTATCGTGATATTTTGATTCATTTAAATTTTGGTCAACATTAGGCAGCATTTGGATGTGTCTTATCAATCTGGTAGTCGGCATCAAAGAAGATTGTCAATTTTGAAAAGAGTAGCCTCAGTCTTCTCTCTTTTTGGCATGGAAAAAAAGAGTTATCAAGCCCCTGTCAACCATTCAGTAATTGAAAATGGAAAAATATAATTATAACTAATTATATTTTATAATTCCCAATAAAATAAATTGGGTTCATGAATTAGCCGTGAAGGTGGAAAACATCACCGTTGTTGAAATGAATGAAGATGTGATACAATTATTTGAAAAAAATATATTGCCACAATTCAAGCATGCTGAAAATATTAAGCTCATCAAAGCAGATGCTTTTGAGTATGCACAAAGGCATATGGCTAATGGTCATTTCGATTTTGTGTTTACCGATTTATGGCATGATGTTTCAGATGGAATAGACAAGTATTTAAAAATGAAAGCGTATGAGCGACGGAGTCCCAATACGGTATTTTCTTACTGGATTGAGAAGTCGATTTTGTGTTATTTATAACTAATAGGATAAAGCGTATTGATGGCAGGTGATTTTGGGAAAAATACGGAAAACCTTCGGGTCGGTACGTTTTTTGATGCTAATAAATAGTTCCGTCCATACAGAGATAATTATTTTTACTTTGATTACATTGCTTATTCCATATCAATTTCACTCTTATCCCGTTCTACTGCTCAGGGGAATAATATTTTATGCAAATTAATCCACCAAATACTATTAGAAAGAGCATTACACTTTAAGGCGAACGTATTATCTTTTCAATCCACTGCCTTGTCCCTCCTGTTGATTATTGATCCAAAATCATTTCTATCTATTTCATCATTATTTTGACAATCATGAGAATTTTGCTATAAAAAGAAGGAAGATCTGCTATAATTCAGGTGTGAGTTTTATTTTAGCAGTTGATTTAGAACAGTGTAACAGGTTATTTTTCAATAGCCAAAAATAATTAAAAGCGACAAGGAGTTGAAGTTTAATGAAAAGGAATATCTCTGTAATAACTGTATTGGTTATTGCTCTACTGGGCGTGTATATATTTTCGGTAAATGGTGAAAAATATACGATAGAAAAAAACGAATTAGAAAATATTAAGCAATTGGTGAGTGATTACAGTGTCGCTGAAAAAACATCTGAATCTGCCTCGATAACGTCCCATGATCTTATCGTGACTGAAAGTGATGGAAAAGAATTAGCTTATGATTTGCCTGAGGATGAATTCTTTGTTTCTATCGCACCTTACATTGAGCAAACACATCCTTGTGAAATACATAGTTTAACCGGCTGCCAGGGGGAAATGGTAGATGAAGCGTTCAGTGTATTTATTGAGGATACACAAGGCAATGTAATCATGGATGAAATGATTAGTTCTCTACAAAACGGATTTATTGATCTGTGGCTTCCGCGCGACAAGACATTCCATGTAGAAATTTCGCACGATGGAAAAACAGCTGAGTCAGAGCTTTCCACATTTGAGGGTGACAACACATGCATTACAACCATACAATTAAAAGACGGCACTAGCGTATAAATGGATTGAATTCCAATAGTGAAAGAAAATACTACTAATAATAAAAGACCATTTATTTAATGTTATACTAATTTAATGGTCTTTTTTTGTTGGAATAGCATTTTTGATTTACTATAAGTGATGAATAAACAGTACTTAGAGCAAGTATATTTTTTTGTATACAATAGCAGCCATCTTTTGGTTCTTGGGCTTCTTTTTTATGATAATACCCAGAATATTTGTGTTAGAATGAATATAAAGATTGGTAAATGATGTACTTTAACGAGCAAATAGAAAAAAGTGAGGTCAAAGAACGAGAATTTTAACCGAAACATGAGCATGTTAGTGGGAAAAATGAAATACCAAAAAGGAGTAATCCAGGTGAAGAAAATTATCCTAGCTGTATCAAGTGTTATCATGATCTCCTTAATCATTGTAACAGTAGCCTATTATCAAAACTCAAATAAAATTACACATCCACAACTAGGTCAGCTAAATAATATGCAGGAGAACCCTGCGACACAAAATGAAGCGGAACAACCTCTGATCGAAGAATTACAACCAATAAATATAGATGATACGATTACTTACACGTTGCAAAATGACGAATTAAACATCACATTCAACAAAGGAAATGACTGGATTACCGTTCCGGTTGATAAGGATCAATTATTTGATGGGGAATACAATGGGAATAAGCAGGCACTGATAGAAAATAGCTACATTCTTACGGAAAATCGGGCTGCGTTCTTATATGCAGATGGGACGGATTGGGATAATAAAAGAGTTTTATTAACTTATTCGCTTGATCAAGGTAAAACGTGGCAGGAATCCGTGGTTACGGACCCCTTTACGGCAATGCGATTTAGAAAAGTAGATTTTCTAAATGATACTTTTGGATATATCATTATTTCCGGTGGGCGAACCATGTCACAGGAGTCATCACATGTCTTTCTAACATATGATGCTGGCAGGAACTGGAAGGAAACAACTAATTCCGGGGTAACGAGATTAATTGCGGATGGCGGATTCATTGATGAAGCGACAGGGTTTTTGTCCTTTGGAACGATTAATCCTGAAGAACCGGATCTTTATGTTACGCAAGATGGGGGAGATACTTGGGGTGAAGCAAAAGTTACCATTCCAGCGAAGTATAATAAAGTTTTTGTTCAGGCTGAAGTTCCAGTAAAAGAGGATGATCATTTGGCGATTTTGGTTAATCAAGGACCTAATGGCGACTATGAAGGAGGAAAAGTGAAGGGGAAATTTATATCAGAAGACAACGGGAAAACATGGGAATTTCAGATGGAGGTAAAGCCAAATGTTGCAAAATAGGGATAAACGGATGAAGCTAGCTGGCTGGATTTTATTTCTTATCGCAACTGGGTTCTTCTGTTTGCAAATAGGATACATATTCATTTCTGCAAGATTCCACGTAGAGTATATTGATAACCGGTTATTTTACCTTATCAATATTCTTTGTGTTATATGTTTAGCCTTAGCCATTTTACTTTTGCTTACACTTACTAAAAAGTGGAAGTGGATTGGCGTCAGTGTAGTGAGTGTTTTTATTATTGTTAATGGGGTACTGCTTGCATTTAGTAACCAGGAGATAAAAAATATAACAAGCATATCACCTGATTTTAACCATGTATTGTCGATTAAAGAAAATATAGAAAGTGGAGATGCCGTTTACTATCGATCCTATTATGGAATTTTGGCCCGTCCGCAAGAAAGATTACCCTATCAAACGAACGGAGAATTTAACGTGGAGTGGTTAGCGAATGACGTGGCGGCTGTTACATACAAAGCAGCTGATGATACAATTCACCAATTTATCGGGACTTACGGTGACCGGGGCAGTGGCGGAACCTATTATTATGTAGGTGCTGAAATTCATGGCAGATGGCAAAGCAATAACACAGAGGTTATCAGCAATACAGAAGGAATTACTGTGATACAAAATGGCGAAACACAATTGTTTGAATGGGATTCTATTGTTCAGTTTGGCACACTTGCTATTGTTTTATTGAAAGATGATGAAGCGGTCTGGACGATTGCATTAGATGAGAATTTCCAAATGCACTCTGATGCATCCATTCCACCATCTGGTGAAATAAGTTTGTATAAAGCAACTATGGAAAGAAATGAGCCAGTAATATTACAAGCTAATACTGCCAATTGAATATAAATTTTTAACGCAATAGTGCTATTTTCAAGTCGAATTAGTCAGTGTTCTTCATGAGAAACTGAGAATATCCTGGTTAATAAAGAGGGCAGGAGAATGGAAAAGCTTAGCGAATAAGTTAACTAAACTGGGAAATTCATTCATTTCCCAGAAAGAAGCTAGATGAAAAAGAAGGGGGATTGTTTGTATGCCGATTTGCCAAAGCTGTGGAAAAAAATGGACTTGGAAACAAACAATTAAAACGTTATTCAGATTGAAGTGTCCACATTGTGAAAAAAAGCAATATGAGTCTGCATTATCAAGAATAAGCAGTGGTATATTTATGATTATTCCATTAATAGTATTATTCCCTCTGAATGCCTGGTTAGATTTTTCAGTTGGTATGGCATTCATTGTTGCTATTATTTTTATAGTTATAATGCTTGGATTTTATCCTTTAATCTTAAAATTATCTGATCATGAGGAGCCTTTTTGGTAAAACTACCCATGATAGGATTTGGTCAGTACGAGATGAAATTAATATCAATAAATGAACACTAGTTAATTCTAAGGAATACTGGTCTTATTGGAAGAGCCAGGATAGTGCCATTATGAATCTTATCACAGATTCACAATGGCACATTTTCTTGGCTATATTATTCAATTATTTGCAGTTCTTTTGGAAATGTTGTCAGTGTTTCATAGCCATCTGCCGTAATAAGTATATCATCTTCTATTCTTACACCACCAACTCCTGGTAGATAAATGCCTGGTTCTATCGTATATACCATTCCTTCTTTTACGATTCCATCATTTAGGTGGCTCATGGAAGGAAATTCATGGACGTTTATTCCCATCCCATGCCCGATGCGATGTGGGAAGTTGTCACCATATCCTGCTTCGGTAATCAGATCCCGTGCAACTTTGTCTAAATCGCCAATGCGGGTGCCCGGTTTACTTAATGCTAAGGAAGCTAGCTCGGCTTTTAGTACCGTATGATAGATTTCCTTTTGTTTTTCTGTGACTGATTTAAAAGCAACTGTACGTGTGATATCAGAACAATATCCGTCAAGCACAACCCCTAAATCGAATAAAACCATGTCACCGGCTTTCAACTTTCGATCGCCCGGATTGCCGTGCGGATCACCGGATTTTTCTCCAAATAGAACCATGGTCGAAAAAGACATTTCACGGATCCCTTTTTTCTTCAGTTCAAATTCAATTTTTGCTAAAACTTCCATTTCACTAATTCCTTCTTTAAGGGTATCCACGCCTACCTGAACTCCAAAGTCAGCCAGCTTTGCTGCCCGTCGAATAATAGCAATTTCCTTTTCATCTTTTACTACACGCATTTCATTTAGTTTATCCTCCACTGAAACCACCTTCGCTTCTGGGAAAAAAGCAAGGAAGGCTTCACTTCGTCCGTAGGATAGAGTTTCTTTTTCAATGGCAACCGATTCCTCATTGGTAAGATTTCTTGTTTCAAGGGAGGATTTAATTAGCGCCCATGGATCTTCGTGGTCTGAATACCCGATGATTTCGTCATCCCATCCAGCAGCTTTTAATTGGCCTGCTTCCATCGCTGGTAGGACAAACAATGGTTGTGCTTGTTTGAATACGAAAATACCCATAAGACGTTCATGTGGATCGGTATAGAAATTAGATAAATAGAATACATTCTCGGTTGAATTCAAAAACGCTGCTGCTATATTATTTTTGCTCATCCAAGCTGTTACAGATGTTAAACGTTCTCGCATATTTGACACTCCTATCGAAATTATATTTTTTTCTTTTGTGTTGCTAATGTAACTATTATTAACACGATAAATGCAGCGGGAACGGAAATGACTGCACTGTTTATTTCAAAAGGTTTATCAAGCATAATTTCCCATACTAATGTTGTTACAACACCTGTAATCATGGAAGATATACCTCCAGACGCATTTACACGTTTCCAGAAAAATACAGCTAATATAGCTGGTGTAATTCCTGCCCCATAAACGGTATATGCATACATTTGGACCTCTAATACAGTTGGGAAAAAGCGGATCAATAAATACGCAAATGCACCAAGGATCACGATAAACACTTTTGTCATTCGTAATTGTTTTTTATCTGACGCATTCCTATTAATATACTTTCCATATATATCATACGTCAAATTTGTCGCAGCAGAAAGTAAATAGGAGTTACCAGTTGTAATGATAAATGCAGCAGCTGCTGCGAGTAAAATACCACCTATCCATAACGGCAGTGCAAGGGTTGTTGCCATTAGTGCCATTCCAGGTTCTATATCAGGAAAGAGAGACCGAGAGGCAAATGCTATCAGTGAAATAGATGGAGAAATAATTATCATTAGTATTAACCAACCGATTTGAGCCCTTTTCGCTGAAACATCTCCCTTTGAGGATGCTAAACGTTGATACATGTTTTGATCACCAAGTAAAAGAAATAGGGATGGAAGTAGATAACCCATCAGCTGGATGGTTGTTAATCCTCCGGTTGCTGTTAGATGAGAAGTCGGTACATTTTCGACGATAGAATCCCACCCTCCGGCAATTGCGAATATGGTTGGTACAGTAATCAATAACCCGCCAACCATCAAAAAACCACTCAGTGCATCTGTTTGAGAGACAGATTTAAGTCCTCCAATCATCGCAAGAAATATGATTAAGACTGCAGCTATTATCGTTCCGATTTCTACACTCATTCCTGTTGTCAAGTTTAGAATGAATCCAAACCCTTTCAACTGGTAAGAAACGATACCAACATAAGCTAAAAGTACAATGATACTTGCAAGATTACGGGCTGTAACACCATATTTTTCTTCAAGAATACCTGAAATTGTATATTTTCCAAATGCTCTTATTTTCGGTGCCGCTACATAAAGTACAAAAATACCAATCAAAGTGGGTATCATTAACATGAGGGATGGGATTATACCAAAACTATAGGAAACAGACGTTTCTCCGCCTGAAATGCTTCCACTTCCTGTCCAAGTTGCTAGCAAGGTCCCCATTAATACAAAGGGTCCTAAGCTTTTCCCCGCTAGAATAAAGTCTTTACTGTTCGATATCTTCTTTGACATATAAAACCCTAATCCAACCATAATTAAGGCGTAGATCCCAATAAACCATAGTAATTGGGGATTTGATTGAAGTTCCATTATTATCAGCTCCTGTAACTTGATCCTGTTGACCTATAAGGATACTATTTGTCGGGTACTTACTTATTATGTACCGGTGCATATAATTTCACCCTAATTAATGTCATCTAACCACTAATGGTAAGAGATAAACTTTCGCAATTTAGGTGTGACTATTTAACGCAAAAAGAGACTCTAGGGTCAATGATTCTAGAGACGGAAGAAATATTAATAAATATAGTTGTTAGTCAAACTTATCCAGAAGAATTCGAAAGCAATGCAGAATTACAATATAAGAACCAGGTTGTTTTCACCTGGTTCTAATTAGTATCTGCTATTCAGTTAATAATGGATAGAATCCTTTTTCGTTATGTGTTTCGGTTCCAACTAATGCGGGGTTAAATACACAAACCATTCGCATTTGTGTTTTTGCAGTTAAATTATGTTTATCATTTTCATTTAATAGATACATAGTACCAGCTTTAATTGGCCAAACTTCTCCAGTTTCAACCTTTTCAATTTCGCCTTCACCTTCAATACAATAAACCGCTTCGATATGGTTTTTGTACCAGAAGTAGCTTTTCGTACCAGCTTTGATGATCGTATCATTTAAGCTGAAGCCCACGCCCTCTTTATTTAAAATAAACCGGCGGCTTTCCCAAGTTTCTCCCTTCGTTTCATCTTCTGTTCCAATAATGTCATCCAGTGATTTTACGATCATAATGTGATTCTCCTTTATAGCTGTGTTTTAGTATATATGCTGTAGTTATTTTGAAAGAACTTGTACCATACTATCTTCAAGAATCGCCAACCCTTTGGTAAGCCCTTCTTCATCTATAACTAGTGGTGGAAGGAATTTTACAACTTCATCACTCGGTCCTGACGTTTCCACGATAAGTCCGCGATCGAAGGCTTCTGCGCATATTTTACTTGCAAGACCATCTGCATGTACTGCGATTCCTTGCATAAGACCTCTGCCACGTGCTTTTCCTTTAAGCTCTGGATACTTGGCAATAATGGTATCTATTTTATTTTTCAATAGATTTGCTTTTTGCTTGATCCCGTTAGAAAACGCATCTGTTTCCCAGAAACTTAGCGCCTCTTTTGCCGTGATAAATGCTAAATTATTACCACGGAACGTCCCATTATGCTCACCAGGACCCCACTGATCATACGCTGGTTTGATCAATGTAATGGCCATTGGAAGACCAGAACCACCAATAGATTTAGAAAGACAAACAATGTCTGGATTAATTCCTGCAGGTTCAAAGCTGAAGAATGTACCTGTTCTTCCACAGCCAGCTTGAACGTCATCGACAATCAATAGAATATCCCAACGTCTGCAGATGTTTTCGATTTTCCTCAACCAATCCATTCGGGCTGCATTGATACCGCCTTCGCCTTGAACGGTTTCTAAAATAATTGCTGCAGGTAAGGCAACACCACTCCCGCTATCCTCTAGAACTTTTTCAAGATAAGCAGTAGAGTCTTGGTCTTCTACATAATCATCAAACGGCATTGCAACTGTGTGATGAAGAGGTACACCTGCACCATGTCGTTTAAATGAGTTGCCAGTAACAGATAATGAACCAATCGTCATTCCGTGAAATGCATTTGTAAAGCTGATAACCGAATCACGACCGGTTACTTTTCTAGCAATCTTTAATGCGCTCTCAACTGAATTTGTTCCAGTTGGTCCGGGAAACATTACTTTATAGTCGAGGTTACGAGGTGTTAGTATGACTTCTTGGAATGTTTCAAGAAATTCCTTTCTCGGTGTCGTTCCCATGTCGAGGCTATGAAGAATTCCATCATCTTGTATATATTCAATTAGTTTCTCTTGCATCTTGGCGTCATTATGTCCATAATTCAATGCGCCTGCCCCTGCAAAGAAATCAATATATTCTTTATTGTCTACATCCCATAGTTTATATCCTTTTGCTTTTGTAAAAATAGTTGGCCAACCACGGCTGTAGCTTCTAACTGCGGATTCTAATTCTTCAAATGTTTTCATTCTATCATTACTAATTACAGCAGTTGTCATTCTCTCATCCTTTAATTAAATTATTTTTCAAGCGGTCCAATTTTAAACAACATTTCATCTTCGTGTCCAGTTCCAGGGAAATCATCAGTTGAAAAATAGTCACTGATTTTCCAGTTTGTATTAAACTTCCTAGCAAGCCCTAAAAACAGACGTTTGGACGGTGAATTTGACGGTGAAACAGTTGCTTCTATATAGTGAACAGCTTCACATGCATCACGATCCAATAGTTGAAGCAACATTTTAGTTGCCAGTCCATTTCCTCTTTCAGACGAATGAACAGCTACTTGCCAAATAAACAAAGTATCAGGTTGATCTGGATGAATAAATCCAGAAATAAAACCAATTATTTTTTGTGTTTCCTTCCTTACAACTATAATCGATGTATCTGAAAATATTTCACACCACATGATATAGCTGTACGAAGAATTCAGGTCAAGATTTCCCGTATGTTTAACAAGCTCCCAAGCAGAAGCTCCATCTTCTTTATTAGGCTTACGGAAATGATAATTTGTTGTTGTTATGTTTAACTTATCAGCTACTTCTGAAATATTAATGCTTTCACCTCCTGAGCGCTTTCGCATTATTAATTACGCTAATTAGCTTATATCCAATATTTGGTTTCGTCAAAGTGGATTAACCATGATTTAACTTGTTTAACCATGATTAAATACGATTGAATATAAATATGTGCCTTAGCCTATAAAATATTAGCAAATGGTATCGTATAGTATGATTTCCAAAGGATTCAATAAAATGAAAACTTAAAAACCCTTCTCTATCAAGGGATACAAGTTTTTTATAAAAAGGAATACTGTGAGGGAATTTTGTACATTTCCATCTATTCATGGAAATCTGTTTGGTTTCGTTAAACGCATAGAATTACACCATCTCATAATAGAATGAACAAAATGCTAGTCGGTAAAAGAAAGTTTTCATTAAGAATAAACGTTGACAGGGTGAAACTAAAATGCAATGATATATTTAATTAAATATATATTAATTAAATATATTTGAATTTTAGATTTAAACATAAATGGATTTGAAGGAGAGATATCAAATGAAGAAAACAGAAGGTATTCACCATATTACTGCAATTGTAGGTCATCCACAGGAAAATGTAGATTTCTACGGGAGTGTCTTAGGATTAAGACTAGTAAAAAAAACAGTTAACTTCGATGATCCTGGTACGTATCATCTTTACTTTGGTAATGATGGGGGAAAACCTGGTACAATTATTACCTTTTTTCCATGGGCTAATGCGTATCAAGGAAAGATTGGCGGTGGCCAGGTAGGTGTGACCACTTATGTTATTCCAATGGGTTCCATGATATTCTGGGAAAACAGGTTATCTAAATTTAAGATTGAGTTTAATAAAACAAAACGATTTGGAGAAACCTATTTGGAATTTGCTGATGTCCATGGTTTGCAACTGGAACTTGTGGAACGGGAAGAAGGGGAACAAAATAATTGGACACATGGTGATGTAACTCCGGAAGTAGCGATTAAAGGTTTTGGCGGAGCTATTTTACTATCAACGAATCCAGAGAAAACGAAAGAAACACTTCAAGACGTGATGGGTCTGGAAAAAGTCGGAGAAGAAGATGATTTGATCCGTTTTAAATCCTATGGTGACATCGGGAATATCATTGATGTAAAACGAACATCGATTGGAGGGGGACAAATGGGGGTAGGAACCGTTCATCATATCGCATGGCGTGCAAAAGACGAAGAGGACCAATTAGATTGGCAAAAAAGGGTTAGTGAGCATGGCTATGGCGTAACACCAGTTCAAGATAGAAATTATTTTAATGCTATTTATTTTAGAGAACATGGCGAAATCCTCTTTGAAATTGCAACAGATCCACCAGGATTTACGCATGATGAGTCCTGTGAAACAATGGGGCAAGGTTTAAAGCTGCCAATCCAATATGAACAGTATCGGGAACAACTGAACAAATCTTTGATTCCAATTAAATTAAAAAATCTGGATAAATAAGGAGGAATTTCGTTGCTTTCATTTAGCCCAAGTGAAAATACAGAACGAGAGAATTATAAACTGCTGATTGGCAGTATTGTACCAAGACCAATCGCATTTGTAACAAGTGTTTCCGTGGATGGAACAATAAATGGTGCACCATTTAGTTACTTTAATGTTGTTTCATCTAATCCACCTATGATTTCCATTTCAATTCAACGAAAAAATGGCATTCAAAAGGATACGGCACGAAACATTATGGAGAAGAAGGAATTCGTTGTACACATCGTTGACAAGCTAAATGTGGAAAAGATAAACAGTACAGCTGCATCTTTACCACCTCAGATAAGTGAAATTGAAAGGGCTGGCTTAACACTTGTAGAAAGTGAAAAAGTTACTGTTCCTGGAATAACAGAATCCAAGGTTCGATTCGAATGCACATTGGAGCATTCCATACAATTAGGTGAAAGTAATTTGATTGGTACCGACCATTTAATTGGAAAGGTAGTTAGATTTCATATGGATGAGGCAATCTATAAAGAAGGCAGAATAAATCATGAGAAACTTGGTGCCATGAGCCGATTAGCCGGTTCAAACTACGCTGGCATCGGAGAAGTAGTTTCCTTAGAGAGACCGAAATAGACTGGAGGGGAATGTATGCTTAGAACATCCGGAATTCATCATATAACAGCAATCGTAAATGATCTGGAATTAAATTATGACTTTTATATTTTGCAGATTTGTTTTTTTGCTGGCTCATTGTGGGATGATCACTAGTTATCTTGTTGGTTACACATGTATTGTTGCAGACTCCTTATCCTGCTATCTATGAATTAATTAATGAAAGGAATATTTGTTTTGCGTTTTTGCTAACTGATATAATGATACTAGCTATGCGAGTTATCAATAGCAAAAATAGTCCTATTCCCTTGATGAAAGTTTTCTTTTATGAATAGAAAAACAATGGATGGAAATCCTCATAGTTTGACAGTGAAAAGTGGTGATTTGTTTGAAGTTGATTTTGGATATATTATTTTTAATCATTATTGGTTATTTAGGCTATACGTTTATTCAGGTTTTAATGAAAATGAAACAAAAAATAATCTTGCCGAAAACAAATGAAGACGTTGCAGTCATTAGAAAAAATCCTGAAAAAACAGTGGATTTCCCGACATATACAAAGCAAAGGACTGGTATCATTATTTATTCGCTAATGCTTCTATTTGTTATTGTTATCTTGTTTTTGGGAATGTTTACACAACTAGCTTAGATATGATGTAGAGCATAGAATGACATAGCAATGAAAGCCGGAAAGCCCAAACCATATAATGGTTTGGGCTTTCATTTTAATAAGAATGTCTTGATTATTAGATAGCTGTAGTGGCGACGAGTTAAATTCTCAAGGTCACACTCTAGCCCAAGTGGAAAGAAAACCATTTTTAAAGCCGAAATGTAGAACTATAGTACCTCCTGGTCTGAGGGAAATTATAGTTTAACTAAAATGAGCTCTCCCGAATCCGAGTCCTGCAAGAACGGGCTTATTTCCAAAATGAAACTAACTGTGATAACTATTTTTTTCCTTTTTGATTTGTTTTAATTGCTCCATCACTAGTTCCGTTAACGGGTTATCTGCTGAAAGATCAGAGACAATCTGCAATGTTTTCTGATGTCCATTTTCAGCAATAATCTGTTGTAAGGAGACAGCTTCCTCGTCTTGATCATACGTATAATTTAGTGCAGCAGCTATTGTTTTTGCCAAATAAACAGGCGGCTTGTCAAACAGTTCTAAATATAATACAGCCGGTTTGATCAGGCGATCATTCTTACCTAATTTACGAATTGGTCCACGTCCTACTCTCAATAGCTCATCAGATATATATGGATTTAAGAAACGTTTTAAAATTACGTTTATATAGTTTTGATGTGCTTCTTTTTCAAAATGATATTTTTCTATTAATACGCTGCCTGATTCATGTAAAACATGCTGAACAATTTGATTTACTTGTTCTGTTTCCATCGCCTGTTTAACAGTATCTAAACCCAGATAATGGCCCATATATGCACATGCAGCATGGCCGGTATTTACTGTGAACAGCTTTCTTTCAATATATGGTGCTAAATCTTCCACATACGTTATGCCTTCTACAGGAGGATTGCCTCCCATTATATCTTTTGTTTCCACCACCCATTCATAATAGGGTTCAACAGAAATTGTTAGCATATCTTCATTTGACTGATTAGGTACAATCCGGTCAACAGCTGCATTAGGAAAGGCATAACGTTTAGCAAATGCTGTTTGTTCTTCCTCAGTAAGCTGTTCAAACACTTTTTCTTTTAATAAAGTGCCTGCACCAATCATATTTTCACAGGCAATAAAGTTTAATGGCGCATCGGTCACTTTCATTCTTTGTTTTAAGCCTTTGGCAATTATTTCTGCCAGTGCAGGTAAAATGCTCGGGCCAACTGCTATCGTTACCACGTCAGCCTTTGCTATAGTTTCTGTAACCTGTTCAGGATTAGTTATACTATTGATCCCTGATATGTTCTCAACTCGTAATGTTTCTTTATTTTCATCTGCTAGAACGACTTGATATGCCTTTTTCTGATTGATTTCGTCGATTAAATTTTTATTTACGTCTACAAAAACTGTATGGTAGCCAGATTTATATAATAAAGCACCCATAAATCCCCGACCAATATTTCCTGCTCCAAAATGAACAGCCAGCATATTAGTTCACCTCATTAAATAGATTTAAAATTTCATCTGTAGAATTTGCTTCTACAAGCTTCTTCACATTTGCTTCTTCTGAACAAACAATTGCAATTTTGGATAAAATGTCCAAATGCTCATTTCCTTTGCCTGCAATCCCGATAATAACTTTGGCGATATTGCCATTGCCGAAATCTACGCCATCTGGTGCGATTACTATAGATAGACCCGTTTCTTTAACTGCATTTTTTGCATCTTCTGTTCCATGCGGGATAGCAACATTGTTGCCAATATACGTCGAAGTAACCTGTTCACGCTCTAACATCTTATCAATATATGCTTCTTCCACATAGCCATTTTTCACAAGAATACCACCAGTATATCGAATTGCTTCTTCTTTATCTGATAAAGCAGTATTTAACAAAATATTATCTGCTGTTAAAATTTCCTTTTGCACAGTTGATCACTCCTCTATGATAACTTTTCATCGATAAATTTATTAAAATGTATGGATAAAAAACGGCTGATTTCATTTTCATTCTTGGAACTGAAAATTTTTATACTTTCATCATCCCGGATAATTAAACCGCTTATAAAACTCAATACTTCCAAATCATACTGATTATAATTAACCGGGGACAGCATCAACAGAATAATATCAATTATTTGCTTATCTCCATTCATCCCGGTTACTTCAATTGGATGATCTAGAGTAAAAATGGTAAAAGTCGATTTGATGACCCCGTCACTTCGCGCATGAAATAGTGCCATAGAAGTATTAGGGATTCCAAGCCCCCCTAATTTCTCCCGGTGCATCAAATCGTCAACTACGAGATCTTGATTTACTATTCCCTTTTTTTGCTTCAATTGTTCACATGCAAGATAAATTATTTCTTCCATTTTGTGCTGACCTTTAATGTTTGTGACGTGGAATTCGTCCAATAAACTTGCCACAACGGATGAATAGGTTTGCATGGCATTCAGTCGCAAGATTAATTCTGTTCTATTTCCCTGCTTCGTATTCTTTTCCTCTTTATTGCTTGATTGCTGTGCTTTATGATTAATTTTAAGACTTCTGATGCAGCGCTTTATTTTAGTTATTTCCGAATTTGATAAAATGGGTGTAACTAATATATAGTCATCAGTTAGATTGGTTAATGGAATAGTGGATATAACCAAATCATAATTCGCTAAATCAATGCTTTCAAGGTCAAATAGCGATTTATTATCCACTTCTTTAATTTCCTCCACTTGTTGAAGTAGTCTCGAAGCAAGCATTTTAGAAGTGCCAATTCCGCTTGAACATACAACTAATACGTTCACATTTAATTTTTCTTCTACATTTATTGCAGCTGCTGCAAAGTGCATCACAAGATAGGCAATTTCCTCATCAGGGAAAGTAATATCATTAAAAACCTGATGTAGTCCTTCTTCAATTACCGTAAATAAATAATAATAATCTTCTCTAATTTCCTTTAGCAGCGGATTTCTAATATTCATTCCCTGTTTGATTCGGTAAATTGTTGGATTTAGATGCGCAACTAGATCATTTAATAATTGTTTATTTTCATTTAAATTTTTGGTTAGTTGATTACTGACAAATCGTATTAATGCTGCTACTTTATAGGCGATGTCTATAGACGATTCCTCAATTAAATAATCATGATCATAACGCAGCTTTGCTCCTATTAAATGCATGGTAATATAACCGATCTCATCTTTAGGTATATCGATTTGAAAAGTTCTTTGAAGAACTTCTATGATATTGTTTGCTATTTCAAATTCCTTCGTATCATTTAAATCACGTAAATAATCGGGATCGAATTCAATTCTTTCCCCTCGTTGAAGTCTTTCAATTGCAAGAGCCAGATGAACAACCAGTCCTATATACGCACTGTCCGCTAAACCATAAGGGAGCTCTTTTCGAAATTGTTCAACCGATTTTTCTATGATTTTCAGTTTCCCGTGATCAACCAGATCTAATAACCGACTGGAAATTGTATCAAACTGCTGTCTTGATTTCTTCTCAATGGTTTCCCGTAGAATGGTAATAAAATCATATTCATCTATATGTTTAGAAATTAAATAGCTTAATATAGCACGCTTATTAGCTTCCTCTCCGACGATTTTAATACCATAGCCCCGCTTGCGAATGATCTCTAAATGATATGCCGCTAATTGTTCCTTTATCCTGTCCAAATCATTACTTACTGTAGCTATTGTCACACGCAATTCATTTGCTAATGTGAATAATTTAATTGGCTCTTCTGCTTCTACTAAGGTGGAAATAATAATGGCATGTCGTTCTTCAGGCGTGAAATCTATATGTTTCATACTGTTTAATGAATACTTCAACTTCCTTTTATTATTAGCATCCCCTACAATATAAATTCCTGACCCAGCCTTTTTACTTAAATGTAGCGCATTTTTATCTAAAATATCCTCAATACTTTTCAAATCACGATGAATGGTGCGTGCACTCACATTCAAGCTGTCAGCTAGAAACTGAATAGTAACATCCTCGTTCTGTATCAATAATAACTCTATTATACTTCTTTCCCTACCAGTAATATACAAACGGGATCACCCCCCAGAATATTTTACACATCATGGCTGACAATCATTAAATACTACTTAGTTATTATAATAAACCCCTAACAGAACACGATTCAATAAATAATTATCACCATTTCGTCAGAGAAGCTGTTGACATTATTTAATAAGCTCCCAAATGGTCAACCGTCCAATTGGGAGCATATCTTATACGTATTTATTTTTTTAATTGATTCATCAGCTCTTCGTATTTAGGACTGTTCAAAAAGTTTTCAACAGATATATGCTCAGCTGATGGAAGCTTATCCTTAGCCCTATTTGTCAAATCTTTATGCGTGATCACAATATCAGCATCATCTGGAAGCTGATTAATAGATGTATTTGTAACTTCAATATTAATACCGGATTTCTTGAATTTATCTCTTAATAAGCTTGCCCCCATTGCGCTTGATCCCATTCCAGCATCACAGGCAAACACCACTTTATTTACGTTATCTGCTGTTAAACCTAATTTGGTTTGATTTTTATTAAGTGCATCTGACACAGAACTTTTCTTTCCTTTTAAATCTTCCATTTTTTCGGTTGCTGCTGTTAGATTTTCATCTGCTTTCTGATTGCTAGTTTTTAAAATGAATGCTGCAATCAAAAATGAAACAGCTGTAGAAATTAATATTCCTAACAGAACACCTGTATAGTTTCCTTTTGGTGTCATAGCAAGATATGCAAAGATACTTCCGGGTGATGGCGTGGCAACTAATCCAGCATCAAAAATTCCAAAAGTGAATACACCTGCAATGCCCCCACCAATAGCCGCCAAAATTAAAACAGGCTTCATTAAAATATATGGGAAGTAGATTTCATGAATTCCGCCTAAAAAATGAATGATCGATGCACCATAAGCTGAACTTTTAGACATTCCTTTACCAAATATCATAAATGCTAAAAGAATTCCAAAACCAGGTCCAGGGTTGGTCTCCAGCATAAATAAAATGGACTTTCCGGTTTCTGCTGCCTGCTCGACCCCCAATGGACTTAAAATACCATGATTAATTACATTATTTAAGAATAGTACTTTTGCCGGCTCAATAATAATGTTAGCTAGTGGTAATAAACCAGCGTTGATTATTACTTCAACCCCATTAGCCAATGCATTATTAAGTCCGCCAACAATTGGACCAATTATTTTGTATGCCACACTGGCTAAAATCGCAGCCAATATACCAGCTGAGAAGTTATTGTAGAGCATTTCAAATCCAGACCGTATTTTTGATTGGAATACATTATCAACTTTCTTAATAAGATAACCACCGAGAGGCCCCATCAGCATTGCTCCCAGGAACATTGGGATATCAGTTCCAACGATAACCCCCATCGTAACAGTCGCACCTACAACACCACCACGTAAATCATATACAATTCGTCCACCAGTAAACCCAATAAGTAGAGGCAATAAATACGTGATCATTGGACCTACCAATGATGCTAAATCCTCATTTGGTATCCAGCCTGTAGGAATAAATAATGCCGTGATAAGACCCCAAGCTATAAATGCTGCAATATTTGGCATAATCATACCACTTAAATAACTGCCGAATTTTTGTACTTTTTTTCGAAAATCCCTTTCTGCCATGTTAATTCCCCTTTCCATTTAATAAAATTTCTTATTATTATAATAAAGCGTTTTCAGTACATGTTACAATCTAATCTTAATCCCCTTTTGTCAAATACATTGCTGACAAAATTTTCTTTCATAGTAAGAATTATAGTATCACAGGGAAATATCAGCCTTACGAATGGGGTTATTCCTATAGTAGTCAGTTTTAGTGAACACATTTGGATGGAGGGTCAGCGTCTGTTTTTTAGGTTTTTTGCTTATCTGTTGTAATGGATGCCTTGTCACCACAAGTGGCTGTTTTATTGGATTGATTAAATAAATTTTCTGAAAAAAGGTCCACCAAACACATGCGCACATAAACTGCGAACAGGCTAGATCCCATCCGCAGTTCTTCATACAGCAAAACCAGTTATTCCTTTTTATTTTTCCCATTGCCGCCATCCAATTCTTCACTATGCTCGGTTTGGTAACGCCGGGTGAGTGCTTTTCTTTCAGGTGATTGGATTACTTCTTCTCCACTTAATACTTCGTCTGCCATATATTTGTGAAAAAGAAATTCTCCTAGGGCGATGATCAGTGCTGATATGATAGCTGCATTTCCAAGTACAATATTTCCCTCGATCAGAAAGGAACCAAGGAACCAGATTCCGATATATGCCAAACCAAGATCTGCCAGTGTAGCACCCCAATTTTCAAAACGTGGTAGGAGGAATAGATCTCCAACTACATAGGAAATACCAGTGAGTAGAACACTAATCATAAGGATATTTGCAAATGATACATTATAGAAGACCCCTAAAACAACCCATAATATAGCAGTAAACATAATAAATTTGATGATTAATGCTTTTACATGCTCCATTAATTTCCACCTCCTTTTCTTTCATTAGATTGTCCAGTTATTATGTTTTTATTTAATGGGCAGATCCTTGTTCTTGTTTGCTGCTTAAACAGAGTGCTCCAAAAATAAATAAGCGATAATCTCCCAATCAAGAGATTATCGCTTGTTATTTATTCTTCCAGTTCCAATATTTCATCAAATGCCTCAGATACATGATTAAATTCTTCATCTGTTTCAATTACTGAGAAGTCCCCATCATCATCGATTTTGAGGAAATAGAGATCGATGTCATCTTCCCCTTCATCCTGCACATCCTCCACGAAGCTAACAGCTACATAATCAGTATCTTCTAATGTAACCTTTGCTAGCACTTCGACTTCCTGATCTTCTCCTGTTTCATCACTAATTGTAAAAACTTCGCCAACTTCAATTTTGTCCATAAACATGACCCTCCGCTTCCTCTTTATAATGTATTGGTAATTACCATCATTAGTATTACTTGAAGTAGGATAATAATGCAAGATTTTTGGAATATCACAAAACGAAAAACAGGGGACATATAGAATAAATGCTACTCAAAGAATAATGTACAGCATGCACATAGAATGCTTCTCTATGCCCGAAACGTCGTCTTATATTGACAACGGGGATTTTATAACAACAAGTCTTTTTGGTGGGACGAGTAATCGCAGTCCCAAGTCTTTTTGGTGGGACGAGTAATCGCAGTCCCAAGTCTTTTTGGTGGGACGAGTAATCGCAGTCCCAAGTCTTTTTGGTGGGACGAGTAATCGCAGTCCCAAGTCTTTTTGGTGGGATGAGTAATCGCAGTCCCAAGTCTTTTTGGTGGGACGAGTAATCGCAGTCCCAAGTCTTTTTGGTGGGACGAGTAATCGCAGTCCCAAGTCTTTTTGGTGGGACGAGTAATCGCAGTCCCAAGTCTTTTTGGTGGGATGAGTAATCGCAGTCCCAGCACCGCCACCGGAATCAGCTCATCCTTACAGAACTTTTTGCGGAACGTGACCTCTGAGGAACCAGAGGGAGAGGTTGAAGCAGCTGATAAAAGCTGCCATATTTTAAGGGAATGGAAATTTAGAGAAAGTCGGTAAAAGTTGAGAGATAATAAGCAAAACTTGAGAGAAGTATCTGGTAAGTTGAGAGAAAGAGTTTGAAATTTGAGAGAAGCAGCGGGTAAGTTAAGAGATAATTGGTAATCCACATCTTATCTTTCAACTACTTACCATTATCTCTCAACTTTAAGAAAAAAGCTGATTCTTTAAGAAAAAACAAGGCATTTTTAATATTTAAAATGAACAAACAAAACAGGCGAAAACCAACTTCACCTGTTTGTTAGTATGGTCATATTAGTTTCACTTTTAATGGATTAGCTGCAGCAGAATTACCCTCATGATTCCAGCTCAAAGGAATCCATAGATTTTTGGGTACAGAATCAGGAGAAGGAAAAACTGCACAACTAGTTGTTGGCGGGTTTTCAGTCGTTGATTTTTTTAAAAGATATAGAAGGGGTATGAAGACATGAACTATATTAAGGAATTAAATGCATTTAGGGAATATTTACTTGTAAATAAACTATCCGCAGGTGCAGTCGCATTATGGTACACATTGATGAGCATTAATAATGCTGCAAAGTGGAAGCGTAGATTTAATGCACCAAATCTCGTTGTTGGGCAATTATCCGGTGACCATAGCTTGAACATACATAAACTAAAGAAAGAAGAAGAGATGAAGGAAGAAGCTGAGCCCATCACAATCTATGAAAAAAATTTTAAACGAATGGGAAGCTGTACATATTACAACAAAAGTAGCTTGTCTCGCCTATCAAGAACGAAAGAACAATACCATCCCATTTAAGAAAAAGCCAGGTAATCATAGCTAAATAGATTGGATTGTATACAGCGTTTTCGCTTTTTCCATACAGCTTTTTGATAACCATATGCTGCTTTACCCATTTGAAAAATAATTCAATTTGCCAACGGTTCCGGTAAAGATCACTAATTTCCTGTGCACTAACGTTTGCGTCATTACACACGATTCGAATCTTGTTTCCTTCGCTGTCCAGTGTTTCCACTAATTGCAACGGATTCTTCATGTTTCCAATCTTCACAACCGCATGCCGCGTGATGGGAGAAGAGTCGTCGACGGCTAATTCCTCGATGACATGTACAACTGTATTGGTTTTAATTCGTGTAACAAACCGAATACCATCTGCACAGTAGGCATCAAACTTTTCAAAGTTGAAATAGCCTCGGTCAAATACATGAAGAACGTCTTTATCCGGTACGATTAATGCATCCAACTGCGTTTTGTCTGCCGGTCTAGCAGGCGTAAGAATCACTTCATTTGGGTAAGAAATGCCATCGCAAAAGGCAATGGAGGTATGCATCTTTACTCCCGATTTTGTATCCCGAAAATCTGCCCACTCATATTGGCTAAGACACATCGAAATCGTTGATGAATCAATCAAATGAAGCTTTCCAAGTGCTTTGTCTGCCATTGTCGGTCCAAGTATATGGTGTAGTTTTTGAATTAAATGATGCAGGATAACTTGGAAAATCTCGGAAGGTATATCCCCATTTTTTCGGGAAAGCTGTGATTTACTAATGCTTTCTATGCCGACCAGTCGTTGGACCGTTTTCTTGCGTTTGATCGTATCACTTATCCGCTGAAGGTTATCCAGTTGCTTCAGCTGTGCATAAATAAACGTGTTCATAAACGTAAGTACATCAAACTTTTTGACATATTTATCAAGTTGAGCGTGATCAATCATTTTTTGTATTACTTTTGAATCTAATGGATGGATGTATTCCTTGAATACAGTTTTTATGGTATTATTGTCCATGTTTACTCCTTATAGTTAGGGATTTGGACAGGACTACCATACCCTAATTATAAGGCTTTTTTATACATTTTTGTAGTGAACATTACGATTGTTCATAATCTTGGCATAAATATATTTGCTTGACTTTTTCTAGGAAATTTAATGCAACGCTAGTGAAAGCAAGCCAAGACGTAATAGGATTATTATTTAATCGACTGAATATTAGTCCGGCCGAGTCAAACGATATGTTACAGGAATCTGCAATTAGAAAAGAATTATCCATAATATATCAAAAAATTACGGTTGAAAGGAATAAAGAATTTGCAGCAAAGAAACTAGTAGAACTAGAAAGTAAAAATATCGCTGAAGCTTCAACAGTATTTTTTGATCACCATTTGATTATTCTACGGCTATATATTTCTACTGGAAATAAAAAGGTTTGTAATTTCTATATTGATTTTTTAGCCAGTGAATATCATTGCATGACTGATTCTCAAAAATATTTATTTAAGAAGCTTCAACGAATTTATTACTATCAACTCCACATGCTTGAACTGTCACTCTTTGCATTTATTGACGCTTTACATATTAGTTATGATATCCATATGGAGGATTGGGAAAAGGCAGATTTTAACTATATGTTAAGTATTTCCTATTCTGCGAATGGCAATATACTGGAATCCGTTGAATATGCTAAGAAGGCTCTGCATTTCTTCAAAGATTCTTTTCAATTTCAACGTATGATAGACACCTACATCTTATTAGGCGTTGCTTATAAAAGAGGAAACCAATTAGAACAAGCACACCAGACCTAACAGCTTGCTTTAGAAAGTATTGAAAAATTAAACATCGATTACAGCAAAGGAATTATTTACCATAATATTGGAACACTTTACTCCCTCGATAATTCTGAAAAGGCTATTTTGTTTTATGAAAAAAGTTTAAATTATAAGACCGAACCAAATGATAAACTCATTACTATCTTTAGCTTAGTTAAAGAATACTCAAAGATAGATAACAAAGAATCTATGAAAGAATGGGTTGACAAAGGAATTAAAATTATTAATGAAAGCGGTAAGATGTTTAGCAATTATCGTTATCATTTTTTTATCTATGATGAAATCTACATACATGGATTACTATCCGAAGAGACAGCTATACTCGCTATAAATTTTTTCGAGGACCAAAAAAGTTATCGTTATTGCTATAAATACTCTACCTTGCTGGGAGAGTCATTTTTCCAAAAAGGTCGCTATAAACAAGCTGTCTTGTATTATCAGAAAGCCCAATCTTATCTGTTTAGAACAATGAAAATTAATAAACTGGAGGATTTTTAAATGAAAAAGAAACTTTCAATTTTAATAGGAACTGTCGTTTTTTCTCTATTCATAGGTACTGGCGATATCACTATTAATGCTGATGAAATACCAGATGAGGATCAGCTACCTGAAATAGTCAGCATTGAGGACAAAGGATCATTCTAAATAGAGAAAGGATAGGCAACTTTCAAGGCTATCAAAGTTTTACCAAAAAGATATGATTTCCATATAACTAAGGAGAATCATATCTTTTTTAGTTACCCTCACCTTGACCATCTATAAATTGTAAATATACTACTTTATTAAAATTGGGAAACTATTAAAAAAGAATTGGTTTATAACGTATTTTTGAATTTAATTTCCCAACTAAAATTTCTGAAAATTCAATTGAAAATAATAGATAATGTGGTAAATTTAAAATGTAGTAAAAAATATACTATACGAGGGAGGAATTTAAATGAAAAAGTTTAGAAAAGGAATAGCCGTCTGTCTACTTGGAGCAGTAGTAATAGGTGGTGGGATGACGACTTCTTTTGCGGAAGAAGACCCAACTGCAGGTGGCGATTCTGATTTTGAGATTATGTATGTACCTACGGAGGCTTCAATAACACCTCGAACAAAAACATATAGGGGGGTAAGCCAACAAAAGCATTCTGTTAAACTGTCCTGGTGGGCTGGAGCGGGAAATAAATATAATGTTGTATACTATAATGGAGAAGCCACCGCAATTAACAGAACAACAAATGATACTTCATTGAATTATACTCGTGCCTATAAAAAAACAAATACAACCAAGAAAACCTGGAATACACAATTATCTGTCTCAAATGGTAATACAGCGAGAGTTTCTGGATCTGTTACTTTACAAAACAATTAAGAAAAGTGTCTGCCCTAGCTTTATAAAGCTAGGGCAGACATAGATAGAAGGAGTTGATCCTCTGTGATAAAATTGGAAAATGTACGTAAAACATTTAATGATAGAACTTCAACTACGGTAATTTTGAATAATGTCGATTTGTCAGTCCCAAACGGTTCCTGGATATCAATTGTCGGCCCTTCAGGATCCGGAAAAACAACTCTATTACATATCATTTCTGGCTTAATGAAACCGGATTCCGGTAAAGTCTCTTTAAAAGACAGGAATGTTTATGAACTTAAAGAAAATGAAAAAAGTAATTTAAGAAAAGAACATATTGGTTTCGTATTTCAAGACTTTAAGCTATTGCCATATTATTCTGTGCTGGACAATGTAACCTTGCCTTTATTCGATAAAAAGAAGAAGAATGTTCTATACGTTAGAGCAAAAGAGTTACTTTCCTCGGTAGGGATTGATAAATCATTATACAATCGTCTCCCAGCAGATCTTTCTGGCGGGGAGAAACAGCGGGTGGCCATCGCAAGAGCATTAATTGCTGACCCAGACGTTTTGATATGTGATGAGCCAACAGGTAATCTTGATCAAAAAAGTCGAAACCAAATCATTGAATTACTGACAGACTTAAAGAAACAGGGGAAAACCCTTGTCCTCGTTACACATGATATCGCTGCCGCTGAATGTGGTGATCAAATATATCATCTTTTGAATGGAACTCTCGTTTCAAATGTGGTGGTAGTATGATCCGTCTCGCATGGAAGAGAATGAAACATCGCAAGCTGACAACACTTATTGTATTGGTTGCATTTATTGGTTTATTCACCCTTATTCCTTTAGGGTTAGAGCAATCTAAGACATCTAAGGCGACGGTGGAATCTTCTATTGAGAAACATGGAAGAGGTGTCTACGATTTGCTGGTACGTCCTCAAGGTTCCCGAACTAAAGTGGAAAGAAAAATGGGTATGGTAGAGGAAAACTACATTGGTGACAGCAAGGGTGGTATTTCCATAGATGAATGGGAAGAAATAAAAACGATTCAAGATATCGAAATTGCTGCCCCAGTAGCTTCATTGGGATATTTTAGAGGAATTCAGTATTCCATTGATTTACCTATTTTGGAACAACCAACAAGGTTTACTTATCGATTTTACACCACGGATGGAAAAACAAATTATCCTTTAACTCCAGAGGACGAAATTATGTATTTCGAAAAAATTGGCCATGAGCTTCAGTATGTTAAGAGGGACACTAGTGATGGTGTCTATAGTATATTTATAGCTACTAATCCTTTACCGGAAAACTATAATCTTCTAGTGGCAATTGATCCAGAAACTGAAAAAGCTTTAACTGGTATTGACTTTGCTGATTTGGAGGATGAGGATAAAAATGCTCATGAAGGGTATTATGATCCAGTTGGTGAAAATATTCCAGTAATTAAAATACTGCAGAGAGAAGATTTAAATGTCTCTTTATTTCTTGAATTAAAAGTGGAAACAATGGATGTTAGACTTGATGATTATTTTAATTTTTTGGGATTACATAAAGATGACTATATCATGAATATTGATGAAGAAGATATGATTGCAGTTTTTGAAAAATTGAATAAAGAAGTGCCAATAGATGAAAAGAAATTCTCTTTCAATTTGTCTTCATATATAAAACCATTTGATGGGGAGATGTTACGTTTAAATGAATCCTTTGAAATGGAGAAATTTGATTCAGCAATGTTAAACATGGACACATCTTCCTATTATGTCGCTTCAAAAATTGAATATGAAAATTTGGATCAAATTCCTGAAGTTTCCATTCAAAAAGAGGGACAGCCACCTTCCTATAAAATACTTGAGAAAAAGGGAGTTTCTATTGGAGAAGCAAACGAAGACCGTTCAGATATTCCGTTTTTTATATCCCAAGTAGGTACCTTTTCTTTTTCGAATAATAAAGAGGATAATTTGGCCGGGAGTCCTTTAGGGATATATGGTGAAATGCAGGCTAAGGCAGAAGATGGAAGTATATTAACCCCTACCACGTCACCCGGAAGTTTTATTCCATCACCTGCAAGTGGTGTTACAAGCTTGATAAATGCTGAGATGGTAAAAGGTGAGAAACCGATTGACGCCCTTCGTGTAAAAGTTGCAGGAATTACCGGCTACGATGATGTAGGGCGATTGAAAATAGAGGAAGTAGCTACAAGGCTGTTGAAAATGGGGTATGAGGTAGATGTAGTTGCCGGATCTTCTTTTAAACCAATGGAGTTGAATGTGGAAGGGATAGGAACGGTAATCGAGGACTGGACAACACTGGGAGTTGCACAGGAGTTATCGGATACATGGAATGTGATGAATCTGCTTACAACAATTTTACTAATCCTTTTTGGACTTTTGTGGCTTTTCCTTCGAATGGTATATGAAAAACATATCCTTGCTGCAGAGAATGATACACTTTTCATTATTGGCTGGACACAGAGAAAAATCACATTAAGAAATTTTGTGGAGCAGCATCTGATACTGATGTTTGCTTTTGGAATTTCAATAATAATTCTTATTACCATTCAGGCAAAAGTTCATATGTATTATGGGACTGTAATTTTCTGGGTTGTTTCACTGATATTATCTATGATCATATTGAAGCAAAAGAAAAAAGTAAATAAACGGGTAAATAGCTATAAACGATTTGCTTCTATTTTGTATTATAAACATCTAATAATCCCAATGATGCTGATTTTATGCCTTTCCGGTATTTTAATCTCCATTCAACTGGCAGCCCTTGGAGATTCTCTTGCCAAAGCATCTGAGACTACGCTAGGGCAATTCATAGGGGAAGAGACATTATGGTTCCAGCTTGCTATCAGTGGACTGGTAGTTTATTTAAGTACTGCTGCTTTCATTGAAGGGTTAAATACTTTATTTATGGAACGAAAACAGGAATTTGATATGTATCATCAGATCGGCTGGAAAAAGAAAAAGGTACTTGCTTTCGTAATGAAAGAATCAGCAATATGGTTTCTTTTTTCTTCAGTAATTGCATTAGTAATCAGTGGAATCGTACTTTATCAGCTTGAAATTGCATGGGTTTGGATCGGGGTAGGACTAGGATCTTCCTTCATTATCCTGAGCTTTATTTTAAGCACAATCCTTCTGACTAGAAGATATTTTTCCAAACTATAATTTAGTCATATTTAATACCCGATAGTCTTGTGATATTATATAATAACTGTAGTGAGGAGAGAGCCAATGAATTTAGACGCTCCAATAGCAATTGGAAATACAGCTAAAATTTATCTTTATGAAGGCAGGATTGTCAAAGTATTTAATGACTATTTACCGGTTACGGAATCTTTATACGAAGCGAATAAGCAAATGCTATTGTTCAATACAGGAAAGCTAATGAATCTCCTGAATTTTGAGCAGCTGTAAGAGAAAGAATGGCAAATATAAAGCCTTTAAAATTAGTAAAGCAATAAAAATCAAATAATAATAAATTTAATTTCCCTAATATAACCTCTTGTAGTAAAATAAACAGGAAATCCTTTAACGAAAGGACCTCCAGAGAGACCTTTTAGTTAAGGGATTTTTTAGTTAGCCTAATTTTAATCTAGTAATTATATGTTCCAAGTAAATCATCAGAATAGAATCGTTGTTTTTGTTGGAGAAACAGCCACTAATAATAAATCGTGTGCATTCCTAAATGGTACTGCATACGGTTTTAATTTTAAAACAGTACCTTGCATTAAATAGTACTATATGGTATATTATTAATATCAAGGTACTTGGTATAAAATAGTACTATTTATTATATAATAATAAAAATGGAGAATGAAGGTGATTGTGTCGTGAATATACAATTCAATAAAGGAGCCCTAGAGCTGTGTGTGCTTGCATTACTGGATAAAACGGACCGATATGGATACGAGCTTGTTCAAAAAATTTCCGAACAAATTACCATATCGGAAGGCTCCGTGTACCCCCTGTTAAGAAGGCTGAAAAAAGAGGATTATGTTACGACATATCTGCAGGAGTCCACAGAAGGGCCTTCACGAAAATATTATATGCTTACAGACAGAGGAAGAGAATATCTGCGAGTGATTATTCCTGAATGGCAGGCATTCTCAAGCGGTGTGAATTACCTAATAAAGGAGGGTGCTGGAAATGAATAGGGAGCAATTTTTAAAGCAATTAAATACATCTTTAAAAAAACTGTCCAATGAAGAAAGAGAAGATATTTTACAGGATTTTCTGGAGCATTTTGATATCGGCAAGCGTGAAGGGAAATCAGAAGAAGAAATTTCTAAATCACTTGGTTCACCAAATCAAATCGGAAAAGAGTTAATAGCAACGCATTATCTGGGAAAAGCAGAGGACAATTATTCGGTAGGTAATGTTTTTCGGGCTGTTTGGGCAGTTATCGGTTTGGGTTTTTTTAATTTAGTTATTGTGCTTGGACCATTTATAGCGATACTTTCTGTTGTTTTGGCAGGGTGGATAGCAGGGCTTGCTTTTATTGTTTCACCACTGCTAGTTTTGATAAATTTAGTAATTTATCCCGTGACATTTGAATTTTTTGATTTATTCTTTTCGATTGCACTAACTGGTCTTGGCTTATTGATCGCAATTGGAATGTTTTATGCAACGAGATTCATTACATCCGGATTTGTTCGCTATTTAAACTACAATGCAAAGCTTGTTAAAGGTGGGTTGAAACATGAATAATGTTAAGAAAATAGTTATGATAGCCTTACTTCTCCTGTTAGTCGGGGCAATTGGAAGTATTATAACATTTAATTTTACCGAACCAACTTCAGTTGCAGAAGCAAAAGAGGTTGACGATAAGAATATTACTGCGATTGACATTCAATCAAATAATGAAAAAGTAGAGATTATTCCTGCAAAAGATCAGAAAATCAGAATTGAACTTTCAGGCAGAAGTAGTGAAAAAAAGAAAAATTTATCCGTTGAAGAAAATGGAAATACATTATTCATTCAAACAGATAATCAGAATCATAAGCTTTTTAATTTTGGATTTTTCACGGATTCTTTAACATTAACGGTATATTTACCTGAAAAGTTATATGACACACTGATGGTAGAAATTGATAATGGCAGCCTGGAAGCGGAGGCTTTAAATATTAAGGATATCAAGGCAGCTTCAAAAAATGGACGTATAGATATGGAGAATATTACAGCTGAGACGGTACAGGTGAACACAGATAATGGGGAAATAGAACTTTCTCAGGTTGAGGGGGAAATTACGGGAAAAACAAATAATGGAGCGATTTCACTGGAAACCCAAAGTCTGGACCAGCCACTTGAGCTTGAAACCGATAACGGAAGCATTAAAGTTCAAACAGAGAAAGAGCCAATAAATGTCATATTTGACGTAAGGACCGCTAATGGCAGTGTTAAAGTATTTGGCGATTCCAATTGGAAAACAGTGGTTGGAACTGGCGATAATTTGATAAAATTGAGAACGAACAATGGGAGTATCAGGGTAGAGAAATAACTAGAATAGGTGCTAGTCCCGCGCTTTATTACTGTAAAGCAGTGGAGGACTGGCACCATGGTTGTCGCAAGCGGAAGCAGCTAACCCAAGAAAAAAATTGTAGCCCGAGCAACACAAATAAAATGAAATTTTCGTGCTGGATTTTATTGAATTTAGATTTTCCATGAGCATAGTTTCACACAAGTAAAATTTGACAACACCAAAATACTATTCTATTATTGACCTAATTAAAATCGGAAATAAAACGTCTGAACGGGGCTTCTAGTACAGTGAAAACCTGGGGGCAAAAAAGAGAAAACAGTACAAAGGATGCTTCTGAAAGACGATTGGCAGCCAAGCAAAGTTTGATAAATAACATGGAAACCGCATCCGATCTCAGGATGCTTTTTGAAGAACCCAGGAAACAAGTTCTATTCTTGCGTAACTTTTCCATATTAAGAAATGGCATTGCCCTATTTGATCCAATTAATATAGATGTATATCCAAACGAGCGCTTTTTTATAAAAGGAAAGAATGGTGTCAGAAAGTCTACATTACTGGATTTTATACTAGGGAATGAAGATTTGGAAACAGAGGGGAGTATAGCATTAATCTGCCTGAAAATTTATCTGTTTTGCAGCAAAAAAATCAGGATGACTTAGACTATTCTTCATTCATCAACAAACTGACTTCCAGGGAGAAAGAAGGCTATTGGCACTTATTACATCAATTAGGTGTTCACAGATCCAGTTTTTCAGATAAATCAAGCAAGGATTGGAGCTCAGGTGAACAGAAAAAAGTATTCTTGGCTGATGCACTATTAGGGGAAAATGCGTTATTTGTTTGGGATGAAGTAACCAACTATTTGGATATTGTAGTTATTAATCAGCTGATTGATGCGATAACTAAATTTCAGCCCACCATGATTGGTGTTGATCATAATGAATATTTCGTTAATGCTGTAGCTACTAAAGAGATAGAATTGATAAGTAGTTTTTGATGCAGACTGAGCAAATAATATGGAATACTGCATTGGGCTTAAGAATAAAATAGGCAGGGAATCTGTTGTTTGTTCCCTGCTTATTGCTTTAACTTTCTGGGAAATCGTAACAAATTGCGGGAAATGAAGAGTCTCTTTAATAAAGGATTTACTTTAGGCAAAACACAGTTGCAAGTATCTGAAATCTATAGGCTATATTCATTGATGTTGCGAAGTTTTTTCTCGTGCTGAACACTTTTACTGGATAAATAATCCACTGTTTCCTGTGTTTCTGTCAATTCAACTCGGATACCATCGCCCTTTTTTTCAAGTCGATTAAAGCGGGTATCTACATGCTTAAAGCCCTCAGACATTTGCTTTTCCAACCCCGAATTCATAACATCCATCCGGTTTTCTAGTCCCAACTTCATGTCGTCCATCCGGTTTTCTAGTCCCAACTTCATGTCGTCCATCCGGTTTTCTAGTCCCAACTTCATGTCGTCCATCCGGTTTTCTAGTCCCAACTTCATGTCGTCCATTCGATTTTCTAGTTCCAACTTCATGTCGTCCATTCGATTTTCTAATTCCGATTTCATATTATCCATCCGATTTTCTAACCCCGACTGCATTCCATCCAATTTTTCGTCCATTTTTTTCTCGATTGTTTTTGAATGCAACTCTAAGGCTTTTAAAATTTCCTGTAAGCTTGATTGTTCCATCTACTTTCACCTCCCACCTAAATCAAATCTAAATCTATTATAAACGATGACTGGTATTTTGAAAAGGAAGTATCAGAGGGACTGAAATTGCATTATGAAGGGTATAAAATGCTGGAAAATAGCAAATTCAGAGGAGAATAGTAGGTAAGAAATATAAATTCTGATAATAAATTGTATTAATATATCCATTTTAGCTAATATAAATTTTTCGAAATGAATTTCGGTAATCACACACAAACTGCGAACAGGCCTTGCCTAAGTCCGCAGTTTTTCATTACATAAAACAGCTAATCCTTCTTATCCCGCTCACTGCCATCATCTAGTTCTTCACTAGTCTCGGTTTGATATTGCCTGATAAGTTCCTTTTCCTAAAGGCGAGCGAATTACCTCTTCTGTTAATTCTTCATTCGCCACATATTTATGGAAAAAAACTCTCCTACGGCAATGATCAGTGCGGATATGATGGCTGCATTTCCGAGTGCGATATTTCTGTCGATCAGGAAGAGACCTAGATACCAATCTTCAGCAAATGCATCAGGCTTATGAAGCTCGTGTGATGGAACTGAAGAGCGAAGAAGCTACACTTCGTATTTAAAATGCAGAGGAAAGAGCGAATAAAGCAGAGGAAGAAGTGAAGTGGTCGAGCTATAATCAACAGAATAAAGTTGAAAGTTCATATAACGCATATTCTCAGGCTACATTAATTGGGAAATAAACAATGTTGCAATCCCAAAATATATGAGTAGGGATAAAATGTCATTAATTGTTGTGATCAATGGACCTGAAGCTACAGCAGGATCAATATTAAATCGATAGAGAATCAGTGGAATAATTGTTCCAGATAATGTACCTATAATTAAGGTGATAAGTAGTGAAATACCAACTACGAAGCCTAGCATAGCGCTTCCCTGCCAAACATAGGCAATAATAGAAATTATTATTCCACACGTAATCCCAATAATGATACCGACCCATAATTCTCTTAAAATTAATTTGATGACTTGTTTAACTCCAATGTCATTTGTTGTTAAACCACGAACGACAACAGCAAGAGATTGCGTACCTGTATTTCCTGTCATACCAGCTATCATTGGCATAAAAAAGGCTAGAGCTACAACCTGCTCAAGAGTCTCTTCAAAACCGGCAATGATACTGCCTGAGACAATCCCAATGAATAATAATAAGATTAGCCAGGGTAATCGACGGTATGCTGCTATAAATGCTTTCGTATTAAAGTCAAGCGATTTACCGGAAGCAGATAATTTTTCGATATCTTCATGTGCTTCTTCGTAGACAATATCTATAATATCATCGAATGTAACAACCCCAACTAATGTGTTATTTTTCTTTACTACCGGCATGGTAACAAAATCGTAACGCTGTATTAACTTGGCTACTTCTTCTTGGTCTGTATCGGTTTTAACTTTTACAACCCTTGTATGCATAATGTCTTCTATCTTTTCATACATATCTGCCAACAGTAAATCCCGATAGGATACGACACCCATCAATTTTTTATCATCATCAATAACATAAAGATAATTGAGGTACTCCGCTAATTTAGCAAAGTGCTTTAATTTATCGACAGCCTCCCGAACGGTGTATGATTTATTAATCCATACAAGTTGATTATTCATTATTCGCCCAGCAGTTTCCCGAGGATATTTCATTAGATTATGTACAATTTCAGACTCTTCCTGCTTCATTCCGGATAATAAATGCTCTATTTTTTCTGGTTCCAAATCGGTTAATAAGGATACTAGATTATCATTATTCATTTGCTCAAGAACTTTCGATGATGTTTTAGTTCCCAGCTGTTCCAATACTTTTAATTGTTCTTTTTTATTAAGTAGCTGAAGACTGTCTGTTTGTTGTTCAATGGTTAAAAAGGCAAGTAAATTATTTCGATATTTAGCAGGTGTTTGATTATATATTTGCGCAAGATCATATGGTTGTAGTTCTTTAATCAATGTTTGAAGTTCTTGTTCATCGCTTTTTTTCAAGGCTTGAATGACTGCAAATAACAATTGATTTTCGGACTTTTGCTGATAAATAAGATCTCCCCCTTAACGAAGCTTCAGCTTTCATTGATATTTCGATTAGTTTGGGTAGAAATTTGTAATAATATCCCTGAGGAAACCATCGTAATTAAGATGGAGTGGCACTCCTTATTTTCGTAAAGAGCATGCCTTGGATGACTTAAGAGCTACGAAATCTATGATGATTATTTATTTTAACCAACAATCTACCCTGTAAAGAATCAATTCATATAGCAATATACTTAAGTGGTGGCAAAATGTCAACGTACTATAAAAGTTGAGTTTTATGTAGACACTGTTACAATATAATTTTGGCTTATTAGATTAATTGAAAGTAGGTTTATCGATTGAAAGTAATATCCTCATCTGCAAGCTTGTTTGTATTTATCGGTCTTATTTTTTTGATATTGTTTGGGATCGTTAGTTTTGGAGTTTACAAAGAAACTAACTGGATAGATTACATAGATTCAGTGCTGATTGAAGTGAATCAGTCAAATGTAACAGACACAAAAACGGTTTTCTTAGGAACGTTAACGGAAATTGGCAACATAAGGTTAGTTATTATATTATCGGTTAGTTTAATTGGTTTTCTTTTTGTGAAAAAATGGTATGTGGCAGGTCTTTGGTTTGGTGGAACAATTCTTTGTTGTGCTGCAATTGGAACCAAGTTAATTAAATTAGCCGTTGACCGAACGCGGCCAGATATACTTCCTTTAATTGAAAAGACGACGGAAAGTTTCCCTAGTGGACATGCTACATCGGCTACCATTTTTTATGGTATTCTTGGGTTGGCGCTTATTCTTCTTATTAAAAAAACGTGGAAAAAAATGGTGATCAGTATAGTCACACTTGCGTTAATTGGAATCGTTTTAATGACAAGAATTTACCTTGGTGTTCATTTTCCAACCGATGTTATTGCGGGATTTTTATATGGGATGGCATCAGTATTTATCTCTGTTGCAGTTTATCAGCTTGCTCAACAGCCATTGCAACAAGTTCTTAGGCGATTCAAATTATCGGATCAAAGCGTAACAATTACCAAGCTAACGACCAAGAAGCATCGATCCTAATATGAACACAATAGGATTAATGTTAATGAAAAATAACCAGTCACTTCAAAGAGCATGAAGAAAATAAAAATATACTGCACTAGGTCTGGAAATCGAAGCTATAAAAGAAAATTTACTGTTTAAATTGAATCACAGTCCATTTTAGAAAGGTTAAAGATAATGATTAATTGGTGAATAAAAAAAGTAGACATTTTTTCGTTCTCCAATCAAGAAGATAAGTTAAATTGGAAGGTACTGCATGTCAAATGCTGATATGCTTGACCAGATAATTGTTTTAAAAGCAGAAGAATAAAGTTCGCCAAACGCTTGCATCTATTGCGATAAAGAAGGTGATATTCCTATGATTGAAAAAGATAATCTCAGTGTACGGTATTTACAAGAGAAGGATAAGGACTTGCTGGTAAAATGGCTTTCCAGCTCCTCTGTTCTTGAATTCTATGAAGGAAGAGACAATCCCTTCGATTTAAAAAAGGTAAATCAGTCGTTTTATCAAAAGGATGAGGACGTGAAAAAATGTATCGTGGAATATTACGGGGCACCAATTGGCTATATGCAGTTTTATGAAATAAATAGTCAAACAAGTACAATTAATCTTTATGATGCGGAAGAAAATATATATGGAATGGATTAATTTATCGGTGAGTCTGACTATTGGAATAAAGGGATTGGTACATTGCTTGTGAAGTCAGTGGTGGAGTATTTAATCAAGCATAGAGAAGCGGACCGGATAATTATGGATCCACAAATAACGAATGCAAGGGCATTAAAATGTTATGAAAAGTGCGGATTTAAAAAAGTGAAGATTCTGTTAAATCATGAATTTCATGAAGGTGAATACAGGGATTGCTGGTTAATTGAGTATACGAACGCTTGTCCTAAGCGTATAAATGCGTATCCCTTTTGCTAAACTAACGATAAATCGTAGAAATAGTTGTAGGAGGGGTTAAAATGATACCAATAAAGAGAGAAATGTACTACCTGGATGCAACCGAAATGAGTCTTGGAGTGGATTTTGAAGTGGTTACAAATACGCCATTTGCTGAGGTTGCTGTGGAGAGACTGTATGGTGTGGACAATCACAGGATTGATTATGGTTTGATAAAAATACTAGGCCTTGGTGTGGTCAAAAATAATCATTTTGCTGACTGGTATATCTATGATGCAGCCGGTGAACACCTTTTGAGTGAAATCATCCGACTACGCATTTATTATCAGCTAAGCCATCCTGAGTTTGATGATAAGGAACTGGATCGATGGATATTTGGAGATGTGGCAGGAGTGAATTATGTGCTTCGTCTGACTGGATCACATGGTGCATGGATTATTTCGCGGTTGAAGGAGATTTTTAACGACAAAAAGGGGGGCGTGGCAGCGTTTCCGATTGGATAGGTTGAAACGGTAAAATAAATCACCAATCCCATCAAGAGAAGTGGTAAAATTGGGAAAAATAATAACTCCTCAGAAGCCTAGCTATAGAACATGAGGGGTTATTTTTTAATTTTGATCGGACATGACGAATGTATGAAAATAGGATCCTGAAAAACGAATTGAAGTTAACCTCGGTTATTGTGTACACAAAAAATGGGCATATGACAAAGGCTATATTTCTACTGATCTTTCGTAATCTTATCCCACTCTGTCTTCTTATACTTCACAAATTTTAACATCATGTTTATAAAATCAGGGTCATATTCTCTGTAGGAAAGACTATGTGCCCAGGTTCTCATTTCCTCATATTCTAGATGTTTCGGATTATGATAAATCTTTAAAAAGTGGCTGTACCCAATAAAGCCACCTACATCCTCTGGAGGGGCAGTTCCTTCGCCAGCTACAAGAGTTGGATAACCATAATGGTAATCTTCTTTAACACTTTCCAGGGTGAGCAGAATTCTCCACCCATCACCAAAATCGTACGTATAATGTAGCTCTCCATGATTTTCTAAATAGCTATCGAATTTGAGACCAGTTGGTTTACGGACGACTTTTTTTAAATGTTGGATTCTCGCTTCTTCAAATTTTACAAATTCGGGAGGTGTATCTTTAATTCGTGCTTCTATTTCTTTTTGATGCTTTTTAAAGTACTGATGTTCCTGGTAAGCCACTTCATCATTGGTCACTATCATGTTGTCATTGATTAAGTCAAATTCAAATAAGTGATAATCCTGGAAATTAGTCGTAGTTTGAATCACGTCATGAAGCCGGTTAAATGTCGCATCTGCCGGCATGATAACCCTTCTCCATATGGCAGGATCAGCATCAATCATCTCGATTATAATTTGGTATGCTTTCATGAAAACACCTCTTTCTGATTTCTTGTAACAATTATAGCCTATCTGATACTATTTAAACAAAAATAATATGGAAGCAGAGAGGGAATCATACATGTTCATATTATCAGATTAAAACAAGGACAAAAAAGTTAGCAAAGTAATCGAAAACTGACAACAGACATTTTAACTTTATCTAGTGTTATATGTACTCAGTCTTTTCTTAAATCAGTGCCAATTCCCAAACTATAATGTTGTACGGTGGTGGGGGACTGGTACTGATTTAAGAATACTATAAAGCACAGTAGTTTGACATTATCTTGCTCTTTAAATTTGCTTACTTTATCACGCATTAACGGGCTGTAATACCCCCACCTCCAAATGTGGGAAATCCCAAACGTGAAGGTGGGGGAGGAAGGGAAACCTCCACTGAATGAAGTTTCACTTTATAGGAACCGATTTATCGTTTCCTCTGCAATATGTCAGTTAGCCTTAATCTAACTAAATTATTAATGCCCCTCTTAAGAAGACATTGACTCTGCCTTCGTTTGGTGAACTGTACCAAAAGGATGTTCAGGTGGTGCATAGATCGAGTACAGCTTCAGCGGCTTGTTCCCTGTATTTATTAGATTATGCCATTTACCAGCAGGCACCATGATGGCATAATCCTCACTCACATCTTGTTGAAAAGTTAAGTTGCTTTCTGTATTCCCCATCTGCACAACACCTTGGCCCTCTTCAATCCGCAAGAACTGATCAACAGAAGGATGAACCTCCAAACCGATGTCGCTGCCAACCGGGATGCTCATTAACGTCACCTGCAAATAATCCCCTGTCCATAAAGCTGTACGAAATGTATCGTTTGCTTCGGCAGCATCTTCAATATCCACCACCAATGGCTGTTTTCCATGATCCTTTAAATCAATCCTCGCATCCCCATGTGACGCAAGCCAATCATTATTTCCTGCATGCCTTAACGCATTTGCATAAGCTGGATATCCAGTTTGTCTGCCATAGTTATGCATTGGTGCGTTGGTGTAATAGTGATATGGATACATGTATGGATAATAGTACATATATGCTCAATCCTTTCGAAAATTTATCATCCTTATAGTATGCAGAGGGGTGGTTGAATGTACTTGGGGTGAGGTTTATCCTCAGCTGTTATGGAGTATACGAAATTTTTTATTCTAGGAGAATTATGAATAAATATAGTATTATTAAATCACGATTCATGTAAATTAGCACCAGCTTCAAAAAAATATTCAAATTAAACTACTTCCATCATAATAGCATAATTAATGTAGTTCCTTTTTTTTACCACTAATCATATTAAAAATAGATTATTTTAATCAAAATTATATATTGTTTCGATTAATAAGATGATTTATAATTGATAATATACAGAAAATATTAAATTAAAGAGTTGAATGATAATTATTGATAATGGTAAATCTGCAAGGGTTCTCCGACGGTTATGATCGGGCGGTTATATCAACCTCAATAAATAAGGGAGATGAATCTAATGATGGATTATGAAGTATTCTCAAGGCGCTGGGGTTACGGACAGATTATTACAAGTCCGGTTAAAGGGAGTGTGGAAAGTATTAAGATCGAATCAGGACAAAAAATCTGCGAACAACAATTATTAGTAATGATTCAAGAAGAGCAAGGAAATGTTAAACAAATTTTGACTGGTACAAGCGGAATAGTTGAGTCATTAACTGTCAAAGTTGGTGACAAAGTAGTTCGTGGTGATGTTCTCCTTTTTATCAAGGAAGATTAATAAAAAGGAAAAAGTCAAAGGGTGATTGATAATCAAATGTTAGAGCCACTATTATCCTATGAAATCCTTTTTGTAGTATATCCGTCCTTCCTTGAAATTACCTCATTGATAAATGAAGCGTTAACAAGTGAAAAATCTTGAGTTATTGTTGATAAAAGATGATAGAAGCGGAACTTTTTAAGAACGCAAGTGGAGCGAATAATGATACTGAAACAACAGTATCATTATTCGCTATTATTATAAATGCATATAAGCAGTGCATGAATATGTCACAGCCTACCACACAAGTGCTTTTTTCACAGGCTAAGAATATACCAAAGTAATAGATGGTTTTTATCATTTACTCACATGTTGTAAAAATTGAATTCGGCAAAAACGCAGACACCAGATAATGCGGTGGAGGCACTGCAGCTAATTTTCGTGAAAGAATACATGTTAAAACAATCAGGAAAATGAAGGCTTCATTAGTTGTTTAGATATGATCTTTATAATAAATTAAATAATAAAAAGAATAGGCGGCTGAAATGGCGGAGGATCCGAACAATTATTTATTCCCTGTGATAAATGATACCTAACTTCAACAAAGAAGCGATCCCCATAACAGTGATCGCCTGCAACTTCTATTTTCTTCCATCATTTAATCTTCTTGCTTCTTCAGGACTGGACATTTTAGATGTTCCTTTATATCGTAGATTTACATCTCGGTCGGATTGCACACGTCCGCTTTCTCGTAGTTTGTTTTCTTGACGGTCTTTTCCCAAATTAATGCACCTCCTTGGCTTAATTTGAGTAATTGAAACAAGATTTATTCATTTCGAATTGAAAATTGAATTGAAAAAGTAGCTAAGTTCTCTAGTACTGTTCCAGCTCACTAGGTAAATAGCAAATGGGAACAGCGATCTACCCTTGTCTCGTGACCATTTTCCCTGCATGAAATTAAACCTTTCATCAATAGGTTCAAAAAGAGGTAGACTCCATTAATCTCAGTAATAATATAGGCATATTAAGGGTGATTTAATCAGCACTGTTTAAATTTGGATCATCATAGGAACGCTTGTTTGTTCTTGCTTAGGAAACTATAAAATTCAAATGCTGTGAATAACTTAGTTTCCGGAATAGCTACGTCCAGCTCCAGCGGTAAAGCCTTAGCGAGACTTCCCTCACCTCCGTATGATAAAGAAGACCTGCCGATTGGAACTTGAAAAGTTGATGGATTTAAAAATTGATTACGCCTTCAATCAATTTTTCAGAAATCAAAAGAATAAAGCGATAACTGTTGTATTTTTGAATCCGATTTTACAAAAAACGGGTCGAAATCGAATAAAGGATATTTCATTTGCAAATAGGAATATAGGTGGTGAATATGAACAGGATAAGCAGTCAATAATGAATCTATTAGTTGCAAAGGAAACAATTGCTCGAAAACTTATCGCAAAAGGAATGGAAATTGATTTGTTGCTGAAGCCACGGAAATGACAAAATAGGGAATCTTGGAATTTAAATAAGATATGAAAAAATGATTGATTGTACCGTCTATATAATGATCTTTTTTTGTCTTACTGTCCTCGCTGTAAAGGAAATTGTCTATTTCTTTGCAGCAATATTTTAGAGGTTCAATTAAGGTCAAAGAATTCTTCGTTTCAATCACGAGGATGAACAGCAAATAGGACAAGGTACCTGTCCTTGCCTATTCCGCCTTCTCCCATTCTCGGTGATTATCTTCACTATGGATGAATTCTCTTATCTCATCGGTCGTTAGCCCAAGTTGTTTTGCTTCTAAGATAAGACGTACCCATTCACTATCCAGTATCATTCTATTCCTCCTCAAAAAAAGTTAGGCTAACACGTCAATTTCGTACAAGTAGTAAAATACTCCCATGAATACAATAGCTTATAGAAGTTAAAATGAGGTTAAAATTTTCAATAAATTTTAAAAATGACAGAGAAAAAGAAAAAAAATAGCTTTTTTATCGTCTGATTTTGCATTTTTGATTTATTTATATTATGTATGTTTTTGGTCTAATTTCCATGATGATGTATAGGTGGGATGAATTCATAGCTGAATATTCTGACTGTTATAATATAATGGGGTGGTTTGGTTCGTCTTCTACTTTTATGTAATGCTTTACTTACACGGTATTGACATCGGTAAAGGAATCTATTATCAAAATCAGATCAAATAATTGCTCTACACTAAATACTTAATTCGGAAGCTGAATTAGGTGAAAGAGAGGGAGATGATTACTATATAACAGGAAATTTTACTTACGCAAATCCTCAGGTTGGAACTTTTGAGGATGATAATGAAAACGTTCTAGTAATGTATCAAGATCCGCACGATTACATTACAGCTTCTTGGTATAAGTCTGATGTACCAACCTGGAATTATCAATCTGTCCATATATTTAGTTTTTTAGCAATTTGGTTAATTCTATAATCTCTTTTATCGTCACTTGGGTCAACGTACACTAGCTTTGTATTTTGAATAATTTCTCTGTAGAAGCTTTCACCTGCAGGATAATTGCCATGTTAGCTTCTTCATTCGTCAAACCAGTCCTTTTATTGTTGTAAAATCAATTAAAGTAACGAGTAGTATATTGAATCTCATCATTTCGATTAACGAATTATCCAAATAATAAAAAAGACTAAATTAACTGGAGCGGTATTTCTAACAGGGTTAGTTTTACGCTTAGTAGATTTATAATTCTATACTTTAGCGACTATTACGGCAAACAAGTTAGTAGGTGAAAGTTAATTATATTCCCCAATCTGATTTTAAAATCCCTTTAAGAAACTGTAATTGTTCATGACCAATTTTATCAGCGATTTTCCCTTCCAGATCAGCTTTCAGTGATTCGTTTTTTTCATAGCATTTTTCCCCTAATTCGGTCAAGCGGATGCTTTTGTTCTTTTTATTATTTTTTACATTACTGACTTCAACTAATCCCTTTGATTCCAGACTTTTTATTAATTTATGAGTTGCCTGTCTGGAAATGTCCACATTTCTTGAAACATCCGCAATCGTAGGCTCGTTTTTATATATTTTTGCCATAATGAACCACTCGGTGTTTGATAGTTTAATATCACTGTGATCATTCCATAGATTTTCGGTTAATTTCCGCAGTTGAAGGTGGCGTTCACTTAACACATCAAAAAAATCTAAATTTTTTAAAACAATTCCCAATGAAATCACTCCAATCCAATTCTTACCGAAAATACTATACAAAAATAACCGCATATTGTCAACTGAATTGACAATTATATTAATAAGGAGTATACTAATATTGTAAACTTAGTTGACAATTTAGAAATGGAGGCATCTTAATGTTTAATGTTGGTGATTTGATTATTTATTCCACACATGGCTTATGTAAGATCGTTGACATAAGTGAAAAGAATTTCAATGATGTAACAAGAACTTATTATGTGATGCATCCAATTGATGATCCGAAATTAAGGATCAGTTCACCGGTAGATAATGAAAAGGCAATCATGCATGCGATTATGGAAAAAGAGGAGGCACAAGGAGTATTAGAATCCTTCCAAAAACCGGGTGTACAGTGGATAGAGGATTCGAGAGAGCGAAACAAAAAGTTTCAAGGTATTGTAAATACTGGTAATCGAAATGATATTTCCAAAATGATTAATACGTTAATGCGGAGAGAACAGTTAGTCATTAAAAACAACAAAAAGATGAGCATTCAGGATCGGAAAGTTTTAGAGCACACGCAAAGTATTATGTTCACGGAGTTGGCGGTGTCACTGGATTCCTCTTTTGAAGAAATAGTTAAAAAGATTGAGCGTCTGATCAAACAAACAGCGTAGGTACAAGGGCGGGTTTATCGATCTGATTTTGCTGTTTATCTGTTTAAATGGGTTTTTCGTCCACATGATTGCTGCTGCTTTTTCAGGTGTTAAACGAGCTGATCAAGTGCTAAATAACTTGAAAACATTAGATGTTTAATTAATGGAGAATGAAATAAGTGAAATTGATAATATATTTAAATAAGTAAAATGAAGCAAGGGTTCGCTCTTGCTTCATTTTTCATTTACGCTGATGCAGCAGAGATGTTCCCCTGTATTTTCAGATTCGCTTTTTGGTTATAAAGATGTTATTTTTGGACTATATATAATATGATTTGGTTGTTTTACAAAAATACATGTAACCATCTAAAGATAACCAAACATAACACAGAGGGAATGTAAAGAATGGATGATACGTTAGCTATAAATGCTGAAGCAGTTTACAGGCAGACAGAAAAGAGGGCGGCTGATTATTTTAATATATTAAATGATCGAGTCTCCAAATATACTTATATCTCTGTTTTAAGAGATAATTTCGACATTTGGAAACAGCATCATGTCCCTCGCTTTTCCTTTTCATCTTATTTAATGCGTTGGAAGAAACCCCCGGGTACAAATGACTATTATCAATACATCTGGTGGATGGATAAAACAGGAAAGCTGGATGATTATCTGGAACGTAGTGTTTCCTATATTTTCATGCGGGATCTTGGAAAGGCACTGGATTCACCTGAAATGAAAAGCCGCGTTCAGCGTTCTGTTGACAGGCTGAAAGATCACCTGACTCGTCCAGACAGAGTTGACCAAGAGGAGAAAACGTTCAGCATAGCTGGTCTGTATCGTTTTGCACAGAAGGAAGGGGTGGAGTCTACCCTGATTTGGGTGATGGAAAAATTAAAGAAGGTGTCCTCGACTATTCCGGATGGCATGGATAAAGCAGAAGCACAGCGAAAACTGATCAAAATTATTGCCGGTGTCGTAATACAGGTAATGGAAGAGATGGGGAATGAGACTCCGGGCAAAGAACGAACAGAGCGGCTTGAGAAAGCAATTCGGCTTGGCTATTGCTATGGATTGACCTACCCCTTTATTGATGATCTGCTTGATGCCAAAATTTTATCTACTGATGAGGAAAAACAGTATTCTGATTTGATCCGTACGACGCTGATTACTGGTGAGGTGCCTGATCTGGGAAATTGGCCGGGAAAAAACAAGAAGCTGATTCGATACATACATGCGGAACTTCGGGAGGCCTTTTTATATATAAAGAACCATCAGAACCCGGAGACAAGAGATGATTTCCTCGAGCAAGCCTATGTGTTTTTTAAATCCCAGGAAGTGGATCGCAGAAAGGATCTTTCCAATGGCAATTATACGAATGAGGAGCTTTACATCCCTGTGATTATGAAGGCTGCTTCATCAAGGCTGATTGTTCGGACAATTATCCGTGCTTCGGAGGATGAAGGGATTGACAGTCGGACATTTTATTATGGTATCTACAACCAGTTGGCGGATGATTTTGCCGATATGTTTGAGGATACGAAACAAGGCGGGGTAACACCGTATACGTATTATCTGAAATATCATGATCAGCGTCCGGATCTGATCAATCCGTTTGAAATGTATTGGGCAGTTATTGCCTATTTAATCCATGATTTATTTAATTCCGATCTTAAAACCTGTGAGGTGATTTTGGATCGGGCAATTAACGGGTTGAAACGGTATAAAGTACGTATGGGAACAGAAAAATACAACGAAGTCATGGATATTTTCACATCTGGAATACCTGAATTTAATCAGTTTATCCAATATATCGTTGAAAAGGCTGTAGATGTGGAGTTTTTTGATAAACTCATCAGGGATCATATGATTACCAATCTGAAAGAGGAAAGCAAAGAGCAGCAGGATTTTATCAATATCATCAAATCTGTTCGTGATCAAATTAATGAAAACCTCACTATTTCAAAGAGTGAGCAGGATACTTTCATCAAGGAACCTATAATGGAGGCAGTCAATTACAGTTTGGAAGGGGATGGAAAACGGCTCCGTCCAATCATGGCATGGGTTATGGGGGTAAACGAATATGGGATGGATCAAACTGCCATCATTCCCCTTCTGAAATCACTGGAATATATGCACACAGCATCATTGGTTTTCGATGATCTGCCATCCCAAGATGATGCGCCAATCCGCAGGGGGAGGGAAACCGTGCATGAGATGTATAACCATGCCGTTGCGGAATTAAGTGGTCTTTACCTAACCCAAAAGGCTGTAGAGGAACAGACCATGCTTGTAGGGTTCGATTCACAAGCTGTGCTTCGATTGGTTAGGTATTCGGCAAAAATGGCAGCTGAAATGTGTAAGGGGCAGGCGATGGATCTCGATTCCAAAGGGAAGCAATTAACACTGAACGAATTAAATACCACCTGCTTTTATAAAACGGGCATGGCGTTTGAAGCATCGCTGATTATGCCTGCCATTCTCGCTGGTAGAGGGGAATTGGAAATGGATGCATTGAAAAAGTTCGCCTATCATGCAGGCATCGCTTTTCAGATCAAGGATGATTTGCTTGATGTGGAAGGGGATCTCGATTTACTTGGCAAACCTATGTTAAAGGATAAGGAAAATAACCGGTCAACATTTGTATCTGTCCTTGGCATAGAGGAGGCGAAAAAGGCCATGTGGGAGCATTATTCCGATGCAATTGAATCACTGCAGTGCCTTCCACAAAAAAGTTCATTTCTGAAACATGTAATGAATTATATTGTGAACCGGGATTATTAAGGAAGACAGGTGTATGTTTTCGCTTGATGAAGTGGTGGCATCTACCTGTTTTGATTTCCCAATGCTTGGAAGAAAAAATATTAATGAAAATTTATAAAAACACTATTTTTGTAAGATACATATAAAATTCTGTTTAAAAATTGAATTTTCCCCTAGAACAAAATGGCATTATTCATGTAAAAGTAGCTGTGAAAATCAAATTATAGGTAGTTGTTCAAACATAATGCGCATGATAAACTAAATATACTATACGAGGGAGGAATAAGTATGGCAGAGATTTCAAACAATGATTTGTTTTTAGCAATAAATGAACTAGGAAATAGTGTAAATAAGATTGGGATAACTGTTGGTAATATAGAAGATAGGGTTATAAAATTAGAAGATAGGGTTATAAAATTAGAAGATAGGGTTATAAAATTAGAAGATAAAGTTGATAACATAGAAGTTAGAGTTAGTAACATAGAAGTTAGAGTTAGTAACATAGAAGATAGAGTTAGTAACATAGAAGTTAAAGTTGATAACATAGAAGATAGAGTTACAAATATAGAAACGGAAGTACAAGAAATTAAAAGGGAAACCAAAGAGATGAGAGTAGATTTAAAACATGATATTCGTAAAGTAGATGAAAAGGTCGGTAGTATCTCTCTTGAATTACTAGATGCAAAAGCGGACATATCCATTATGCAAAAACAAATCAATTAAAGCGTGCAAAAGGCATGCTTATTTTTTTTTCTTGTTTAAACTTCATTTAAACAAGTATTAAAACCACCATAGAAATAGCACACATCCTTTCAAATAACTACTTAGGTATAATTGTAGAATAGGAATTTTCAAAAAAGAATACCGCAGAAAAAACTAATTAAGGAGAGGTTCATTATGAACAGTTCAAGCCCAGAGATCACTCTAAATGATGATGTAACGTTGCCGGTAATAGGTTTTGGTACATAAAATCTTGATGGAAATGCAGGCGGTAATGCAATTAATCGTGCAATTGACATAGGTAGAATTGACAGTATAATTAAGTGAATTTATTCTATAAATAGAATAAGGTACCGAATATTGCGAACTACTCTGTATTAACAACTAACTGCAAAAAGAGCAGTTGGTCAGCTTAGTTTTGAGTTATCTTAGAAGTAGACGACAATAGTTACAAATAGTGGAAGAAGCGGGAATACCAAAAGTTCCTGTGCTTTTGTTTGCATCAAATTGTCATGGTACAGGTTGGGATGCAAAAACGTGGATTGGATTTCAAAATGATTTTATCGGTGATCTAGAGAATAGTTATCTAATAGAACTGGATGGCTTTCATTATATCCATAATATAAAATAATAGCTGAAGAATCGGAAAAATAAAAGGCTTGTAGGTATTTTCGAGTAAGGCATTCATTCACTGGTATAAAAGCTATTCAACTGCAGATGAACGAATCAATCATAGTATGCTATATGGATGCTTACCGAAAACCAGGAGGATCAGGTATGATAAAAGGCTTAAAAGGTTGGAAAGATCCAACGATATTATTGTTGTCCATCGGCATTTCAAGTATTGGGGACTTCATTTACTTAGTTGCGATTAATATTATTGTCTATCAACTGACAGGCTCAGCAGCAGCTGTTGCCGGACTTTGGATTATTGGACCATTAACGAATATTGTAACAAAGCTCTGGACGGGGAGTTTTATAGATTATCGAAGTAAGCGAAAAGTAATGATGGTAACGTACATAATTAGAGCAGGGTTCATCTGCTTTATTCCCTTTGCACCAAACATGGTGGTAATTTATGGAATTCTCGTAGTCTTAAGTGTCGCAAATTCCTTCTTTCATCCATCATCCATGACATACGTCACAATTCTCGTTCCGAAAGAAAAAAGAAAACGCTTCAACTCGATTCGTTCATTTGCGAGTTCTGGAGCGTTCATTATAGGACCTGCAATTGGTGGTTCATTTATATTATTAACATCTACTGAAACAACATTATGGCTTAATGCACTATTTTTTGTGATCTCAGCAATTTTATTATTATTTCTCCCTGAAAAGGAAAACATTGATAAAGAGAGCATTCCGACATTGACAGTTTCTCAAGTAATTCGTGATTTTACAGTTGTTCGTGGGTTCATGTTAAACAATAAATATGTTTCTTTTATTTATTTTGGGTTTATCATGATCATGATTTTTTCGTTTGCCATGGACGCACAAGAAGTTGTTTTTGCGCAACAGACAATTGACCTTTCAGAATTTGATTATAGTTTATTAATTAGCATAACCGGGATTGGTTCTGTTGTTGGTGCCATATTATTGTCGGTTTTTTCGAATAAATTTTCACTGAGGTATATGATTACTATTGGTCTAATCATGTGGGCGATTGGTTATGTGATCTATGCATTTTCGTGGTCCTTTGCATCAATTGTTGTTGGATTCGTAATTCTAGGTTTCTTTAATGTGTTTTTAAATGCTGGAATCATGACTTTCTATCAAAACAATATTCCTGTTGAAATAATGGGGCGAGTTACGAGTATCTATCAGTTGATCCAAAGCGGGGTCCAGGTAGTATTCATTCTTGCGATCGGAGTTACAGCAGATCTTGTTTCCTTGCGACTTACGATCGTTGCGCTGGCATTGGTTATGTTGCTTTCATCTTTAGTTTATTCTTTTCTAATATGGAAGCAAGATAAACAGCATTATTATTAGTCCTATGGCTATTCAGCCTAAACTATTTATCTACTTCTTTCTTATTCTTCAGCAGCAGGTATAAAATCGTGCAATGTTCAAAGTTTCTCGTGTCGAGTGAGGTAATTGTCTCTAAATTTTTCAAGCGATAGATTAAGGTATTACGATGTATGAATAAAGCCTTTGCAGCTTTGCTTATATTCATATTGTGATCACAGTAAGCTGTGAAGGCACGTGTTAATTCCGTAAACTGATTACTTACCATTAAAGCTCTTAACCGGAAGCAAACTTTATCCTGAAATGGTTTACTAAGCTCTTCAGGAAGTAATCCGAGCAATATATCCCAATTATAAAATGTATATATTTTGGGTGAGATTCCTAGCTTTTCTCCAGATTTAATCAGACTTTCGGCTTCCAGATAGGAATGACTTATGTGTTCTGGTGTGCACCAGTTACCTGCAGCAACTGAAATATCAGTAATCTTATACCTCTTGAATGCATCCATTAAGGCAAGGCTTTGATCTGTAAATTTACTTAATGCCGCAATATATTCTTGTTCATTAGTACAGGGCTTTAGTAAAATAATTTTTTCAGTATTTAAAAATGTACAGATGCCGTCCTCATGAACCTCAAAAACTTGACTCACAAGGTTCAGTAATCGGGATTTCAACTGGTCTACAGGAATTGTATGATGCATACTGCTTAACAGAGAGTCACCAATGTCGATTACAATACAAAATCGCTTTTAATTGTATGTGATATGAAGCATTTTACAGTACTGCTCGACTCTTTCTATATTAGGTGATTCATTTAATAAAATATATTGTGCAACTGTTTCATGGGTCTTTGCTTTCATATCTTTAATTTGTTTTTGAAACGTATCCTGCCAGGTCATTTCAACATAGCGTTTTATTAAATTAGCATATGGTTCCACTTGTTCTGGTGGTCCAATAAGGCCGAGTACGCCTATTGTTTTATAGTCAAATGTTAATGGTACTGCAACTCCTGTCAGAACATTATCCAGTTTTTTCACTTTCTCTTCATCAAATAGGATAAATGCATTCTTCTCTATCACTTCTTTTGATGGTGAATGCAGTGTACCTATTCGCTCAGGGTTTGTGGAACCAATGATATACCCTGCCTCATCGCTTAAACTAATAGGAAATGGAATAATTTCTGTAACCGCTCTCACTACCTTTTGTGCAAAATGCACTAAATCTTTAATAGTGATTACCTCCCCAAAATCAAAGTATATTATATTCATGTCTTTATTTTACCACGTATGATAATAAGAAGAACACTTATTTTTAGTTAATTTATCTATATACTTTAGGGGGTATAAGTATAGTAATAATGTAATGTTGGGAATTATCTAATTATTATAACTGAGGTGATTACTTGTATAGGAAAACAGACATTATTATTATCGGTGGGGGCGTAATTGGCTCCAGTATCGCATACAATTTACTAAATGATGGTTACACGGGAGAAATCACCCATTTTGAAAAAGACAAAATCTATGAATATGCTTCCACGTCAAGAAGTGCTGGTGGAATCAGGCAGTTGTTTACTACAGCAGTAAATATCCAAATAAGCCGGTATAGTTTAAAGAAATATACAACATTTCCTGAGGATATGGCAATTGGATTGGAAAAAGCAGAAATAGATTTCAAGCAGCGTGGTTATCTGTTTTTAGCAAAAAACGAAAATATGGACAACTTACAGAAACAATTAAACTTACAACATAAATATGGAGTGCCTTCCGAATTATTGGCAAAAGAAGAATTATTGTCTATTATTCCAGAGCTAACGATTACTGATTTACAAGGGGGGCTGTACTGTGGTGAGGATGGTTATTTGGATCCGTACTCTGTGATGCAGGGGTATATACGAAAAACAAAACAGCTTGGCGGTAATTACGTGTATGAGGAGGTCGAGACTATCATTCAGGAAAAGGGATGTGTGACTGGTGTACAGGTTAGTAGTGGAGATTTTTACCGAGCACCTATTGTTATTAATGCCGCAGGTCCATGGGCTCCCGTTATCAGTGAAAAAGCTGGACTGCCGATTCCTGTCGTGCCATTAAAAAGACAAATCATCCAGTTTGATATAGCAAAACCCTTACAGCGAGATCTACCATTAACCGTTGATCCATCAAATGTTTATTTTCGTCATGAAGGTACATCTCTACTAACAGGTTTTTCAGAGGATGTGAAACCTGGAATTGATTTTAAATGGAAACGATCCTTTTTTGAGCAACAATTATGGCCGATCTTAGCTCATCGTATTTCCAATTTTGAACAGGCAAAAATCAGTAGTGGTTGGGCAGGGATGTATAGTTATAATACAAAAGATCAGAATGCGATTATTGGGGAGCACCCTAAGCTTGATGGTTACTTCCTGGCATGTGGGTTCAGCGGCCACGGGATGCAGCAGGCACCTGCAGTTGGGAAAGGGCTATCAGAATTGATCCGAAAAGGACGCTACGAAACATTGGATTTAAGCCCATTACGGTTTGAACGCTTTTCCACAAATGATCTACTTATTGAGGGAGCAATCGTATAACGAAAAGATTAAATGGAGGTAATTTAGAATGCTATTTTTAAATGAAAGTGATATTCAAAAAGCAGTCACGATGAAGGATGTCATTGATGCGATTGATGAGACGTACAAAGTCTATGAATCGAATCAATTTCAAATGCCAACACGAATGCAAGTTAACGATGAGGATAATACATTATTGCTAATGCCGTGTTTTACAAAAGATGCTATCGGAACGAAGCTGGTAACCTTATTTCCAAATAATAAGGAGCATCCAACACTTCATGGTCTTGTCGTTTTAAATAGTAGTGAAACAGGTGCTGTTAAAGGGATTTTAGACGGGACATTTCTCACAGGCATGCGAACAGGAGCAATCGGGGGATCAGCAGTAAGGCACCTGGCAAAAGATGATGCTACCAAACTAGCGATAATTGGGACAGGGGCTCAGGGTCTCTATCAAGCTATTGCGGCATGTACCGAAAGAGACATTACAGATATCTATCTATATAATCGTTCACCTGAAAAGATATCTGCATTTAAGGAAACATTGGAAAAATGGATTGGATCAGCTGTTGGGCTCCATGCGACCAAATCCGCAGAAGAAGCTATAACAAATGCAGAGATAGTTATTACCGCTACCACTTCAAAAGAACCAGTTCTCCCAGACAACAGAAGTCTACTGGAAAATAAATTAATCATTGGCGTTGGCTCTTTCCGACCTGACATGAGAGAATTTCCCAAATCACTTTACCAGTTGACTGATCAAATTTTCATTGATACAAACCACGCAATTGATGAGTCAGGTGATCTTGCTACAGCCCTTAAGGAAGGGGAGTGTTGTATTTAAATCTACTGGCATGGCGTTATTTGATGTCGTCGTAGCAAACATAATTTACCAGAAGGCACAGGAAAAAGGAATTGGTTCAAACTTGTTATTATGATGGATAAAAAATGAATGAAAGGAGAGTTCCGTATGAAATCTAAATCCAAACTTTCAGATCCCGGGATAATTTTATTGGTTGTATTTCTCTTCTTTGCAGCAATTGTATTAATATGGTGGCCGACAGATATATATTGGTTAGGGATTTCGTTAGCAGGTTGGTTGATGTTCTTCAGTTATGGAATTTGGTTTGCTTTAGCTGTTGCCTATGTTTTATGGATTGAAAAAATTGAAAAAAGGAAAGGTTAGTCTTTAAATCCATACCTAAAACAATTTAGAGAATTGGAGGGAAAGATAATGCAAGCTATGGAAGCAGTCATATTGGGAATTTACCTTGTTTCTGGTTTCAGGGCAAATTAGGCGATCTGGTGTTAGTACATTGCCAGAGTTTTTCAAACAGCGATTCGGTAATTCAGTTCAAATTATTGCAGTAGTAATTGTTGTAGTTGGTATGACTTTTTACATGGTGCCACAATTAACAGCATCAGGACTTATAGGCTCGTACGTATTGGGAATTGATTATACAACAGCGGTAATTGTTCTGGGAATTGGGTTTACCCTTTATGCAGCACTCGGAGGGATGTGGGCAATTACTTACACCGATCTCATTCAAGGAGCAGTTATGTTAATTGGTATGTTAATCCTTGCTGGTATCATATTAGTACAACACAATGGCTTTGCATCATTACTTCAGGATGCATTGGCTGTTAATCCTACTTTTGGTGAAATTACACAGCCATGGATGTCATATTTTGGATTGTTTCTAGCATTCTTATGGTTCGGTATTGTTTCCCCCTCTGCAGTTATGCGGAATTTCGCATCACGTGATGCCAGAACGGCACGCCGATCAGCAATGTGGGCTTGTTTACTATATTTGTTGATATTTGTTTTCGGTCTAATCGTCGCTTCAGGTGGGGCAGCGTTAGGTATTGTTGATAGTTTAGACAATCAGGATATGATATTTGTTTCGGTCATTCAACATTATATGTCTCCTATTTTAGCAGGTTTTATGTTTGCAGGTCTCTTAGCAGCTATTATGTCTTCTGCTGATGCCATGCTCTTAGCCATTTCAGCAGGTGTTGCTCGTGATATTTATAAGGAATATCTAAATAAAGAAGCTTCGGAAAAAACGGTAACACGAATAGGTTTTGTTGTAATGATAGTAGCAAGTATTGTTGGGATTATTATTGCCATTAATCCTCCGCAATTAATCGCTATCATGGTTGGTTGGGTAGGTGGCGGTCTCCTATCTGCCTTTGGATTCCCACTCGTTCTCGGAATCTGGTGGAGCAGAGCAAATACGGCTGGAGCACTGGCTGGAATGATTGGCGGTTCGGTTACATTTTTAATCCTGGTCACCACCAAGCCGCTCGCATTAGTTGCAGAACCTATCATTGCTGCACCAGTATCTCTCGTATTAATGATTGTTGTCAGCTTACTTACGAATCCTCCATCAGCGGAAATGAAGGCCAGAGTAGATAGTTACCATTCACATTTGGAAAAAGCAAATGACTAGATAAATAGAGGTGAATATACGTTGGAAGAACTACGAAAAGATGAAATTACCCTTCTTGGGAGTAATAAATTAATTCAGGAGGAAAAATTATATTCGTATATGTACAAATCACTCAATTGGTCAATGAAACTGAAAAAAGAAATCAACACTGACTTTTTGAAACGTAATATACGTAGTAAAGAGTTGATCTATCATCCGATCTGGCTGGCAAAACTGTTAGTAATCGCAGACAGAAAACCATTTAAACCAAAGAAGATCCCTATGATGTGCTTTGTGGATGCTGTTTCTGGATATCGTGGATTACTCACAACTGTACCGAGGACTGCCGGTTATCGGGTAGGATCATCCAAGGTTATTGCCCCTAGAATTGATCAGTCAGGGGAAGTACTCAAATATATAAAAGATATCCAACATACGCAAATCAATCGTTCCTATATTTTAAAAAAGCCGGAACATGAAACAGTGGATCACTTCCTGGTTTATTTACCTATATGGAAAGTGCGTGTAGAAAATGGGGACTTTAAAAAAGAGTTTCTAATCAATGCAAATACTGGTGAATCTGAGGAGTACATGAGTAAACAATGGAAAACCGAAAAATGGATGAATAATAGGAAGGTAGGTTAGTCTTAACATAAATATAGTAGGAATGGAGCATAAAATTCTGCCGTGAATTTGATGCTCTATTTTTGGTTTTAAAATGACTCTGCGAAAGAACCTGTCGGGATAGGATAAGAACCTTACCCCTATTTTATTCAGTATTTATTTGTGGTTATTTGTTGGACATTAATCGAAAGAACACTTGTTTGTGTTCGAGGTTTCTGGTATAATAGTACTAGATATACACCTCGAAAAGTCTTCACATATCACAAAGGATGTGCTGAGATGATTCCAGCCAAATTAGTGAAAGAAAAGCCCACAATTTATTCTGCATTAAATGTTGTAAGAGAAGATCCCACTGATTATAATAAGGCTAGACGGATTAAAAAAGAGGATAAGAGATTCAAGCTGCTGAAAAATGTACCATTAGAAAAGTTGATGGATTTAAAAATTGATTATGCTTTCAAACAGTTTTTTGGGAATGAAAAGAATAAAGCGATAACGGTTGTATTCTTGAATGCAATTCTACAAAAGACTGGTCGAAATCGAATCAAAGATATCTCCTTTGAAAATACGGAATCTGGCGGCGAATATAAAGATGACAAACAATCAAGGCTAGATTTATTAGTGTTAACGGATGCTGATGAATGGATCGATATCGAAATTCAGTTCACTAATAAATACGATATGATTAATCGCTCCATCTACTACTGGGCAGGTGCGTACAGAGGGCCTTTCAAAAAAAGTATGACATACAAAGAACTGCGACCTGTCATTGCAATTAACATCCTTAATTTTGACCTTTTCCCACAAACAGATCGTTTCCATACAATGTACCACCTTTATGAAGATGAGGAGAAATTTAAGCTGACTGATGTGATGGAATTTCACTTTATCGAAATGTCCAAGTTAATAAAGGATTGGCAAGATGACAAACTAGATCCTTGGACTGATATTTTAGCCAGATGGTTGCTGTTGCTTGGAATGGTTGATCATAGAAATGGAAAATACTATGAAGAAATTTATCTCAAATTGGAGGAGATTGCCTTGAAAGACGAGAATTTGCGAAACGCATTCCATAATTGGAAGGAACTTAGCATGACTCACGAACAATATATGGCATATGAGGCACGTTTGAAGATAATCAATGATGAAGAGGCAGCCCAGCGTGAAGCAGAACTTCGACAGAAAGAAATAGAGGAAAAAGAACATCAAGTAAAGGAAGCGGAACATCGAGTAAAAGAAAAAGAACATCTAATAAAAGAAGCAGAACATCGTGTAATGGAAGAAAAAAAACGCATAGAAGAGGCAGAACATCGAGTTCGAGTAAAGGAAATAGAACTTAGAGCTAAGGAAGCAAAACTTAGAGCTAAAGAAGCCATTCAAGAAGGAAGAAATGAGGAAGAGAAGAAGGGGAAATATAGGGAATAGAAAAAGCTAAGAAATCAATAGCCCGAAAACTTTTAGCAAAAGGAATGGAAATTAACTTTGTTGCTGAAACCACAGGCTTTTTCATAAAACTCTTTTTACAAAATGCTGCAAAGAAAATTTCGTGTTTCTTTGCAGCTATATTTTGGTATCAATTTTTTACATTTTGCAGGTCCACAGATAAAGGTTCCTCGTCTGATCCACCAGATGAATAACAAATTGTGACAAGAAACCTGCCCCACCTTGCCCCCTGCCCAGATTACTCTACATCAACATCCTTCCACATTCTCCTATCCATCCCATGCAATATCCACGGTGAAGGTAGTGTGAATTTGTGAATCTCTGGGAGAGACTGTGCTTCTTCTTTTGTTAAATCCATCCATATGTATGTCTCATTTTCTGTATGTTTTACTAACTCCTGATAATCGGCTGTGATGGTTTCCCAAAGTCCTGCCTGATTTGTAATATCACTCCATGGATAGATGGCATGCAGGTAATGATGCTTTTTTTGGTCCTTTTTCGTAATCAGAAATCTTGTCTTTGCATCGTTTTCGTAAAATGACCATTCTAGTAGTTTTTCATCTGTGAACAATTCCTTTGAAGCGGGAAGGGGATAATAGCATTCATATGGGAAAACAGCTGATTTTTTCAGATACATCTCATTGATCCAATCTTTTTTCCGCTCAAGATCGTGAATTTTATTCCAAGGATTTGCACCAGATTCTAGTGCGTTTGTATCCATTGTAAGTGCACCATGCAATATAGTTTCTTGTTTCATCCCAAGTTTCTCCAGGACACGTCGTGTTGCGAGATTGTCTTCCTGTGTATTTGCCCCGACCCACTGAATGTCTTTTAATTTAAATGCCTCGCAGGTGAGATGAGACATTAGGGTTGTTGCAAATTTTTTTCCTCTATAGCGAAGGTCGCTGCGTAATCTTCCTAGCATGGCATATTGCCTTGCATAAACGGTGAATCCACCATAACTGACTAATTTTCCGTCTGAAAACAAACCATACATACGATTGTTTTCCGTAATCAGTCGATCGAAAATCCGTGTCACATAATCATCTTCAATTCCCGTTTCCATCCACTCCAGATGGGAAAGGTCATCAAGGGTTAGGTTGCGGATTTTTGGCGTGCCCCACTGTTGCACAATCTAGGTGGTTCGAATCCACACGGTAACTTTACCC
>NZ_BAAKSZ010000017.1:0-82337 GCF_059698015.1 Oceanobacillus sp. NCCP-135
AATTAATTAAAGCCTTCAAACTGTTGATAATAAAGGAATTGGAAATTTATGTCACCAAACTTGGGCTAAATCATAGATTTTTCTTTCTTTACCAGTGAAAGCAGAGAAATTCACATATCCTTCAGTAGGGATAATTGCATGATGATCGCTTAATTTCGAGTCATTGACGAACGATTTATTTGCTTTAATTGGCTTAGCTAAAATTTTATTTGCCGCTGATCGATACTCACCAACACCACAGGCTTTTAAGCGATCAGGAATCGTTGAAACAATATCACTTGAAATATATCGAGAATCTGTACGAGGGTATGTTAACACTTTATGTTGCTCATACAGTTTTTGCATTATATTTAATGTTTCCTTTGCTGAATAGCCAAAGAACTTATTTGCATCACGTTGTAGTTCTGTTAAATCATAAAGCCCCGGAGCAAATGATCTTTTGGGTTTACGGTCAATCGTCACAACTTTAGCATCTTGACAACCAAGTGCTTTAACAATTGCATCAATTTTTTCCTTGTTAAAGCTACGACTATTACCGTTCGAATCTTGCCATGTTAATTTAATCGTATCTGTTTGTGCCTCGATACCATAATATGTTTGTGGCTTGAAATTTTTAATTTCATCTTCCCTTGTCGCAATTATGGCTACTGTAGGTGTTTGCACCCGCCCACTGGAAAGCTGTGCATTAAATTTGGTTGTCAGAGCACGTGTCGCGTTGAGTCCTACATACCAGTCCGCTTCAGAACGAGCCACTGCTGATGCATATAAATTTTCATATTTCGCTCCAGGCTTTAGCTGGTTAAAGCCATCACGAATCGCCTTATCCGTAACAGATGAAATCCATAACCGCTTCACAGGCTTTGATACATGCGCTTTTTCCAAAATCCAGCGTGCGACTAACTCCCCTTCACGCCCGGCATCTGTTGCGATAACGACCTCACTTACATCTTTGCGGTTCAGCTGTGTCTTCACTGAACTAAACTGTTTACCAGTCTTCTTGATCACAACCAGTTTCAATTGCGATGGCAGCATGGGCAGATCAACCAGCTTCCATGTTTTATATTTATCATCATACACTTCTGGATCAGCCAATGTAATCAAGTGACCGAGTGCCCATGTCACAATATATTTTGATCCTTCCAGATAGCCATTGCCTTTTTTATTGCAATTTAAGACACGGGCAATGTCACGGCCAACGGAAGGCTTTTCTGCTAGTACAACTGTTTTACTCATTAAAAAAATCCCCTCTTCCTCGAAAACTTGGCTTCCCGTTAAAAGGATGCTTTGAAAGCGTTTTTTGCTTTCTTAGAAATCCCTATACTTGGCGAGCAAGCCTACAATCTGCACTTATTCTGGTTTCTAAAAAAAACGTTTTTCTTCCTATCAGTGTTAAGAAATAGCTACTGTTAACTTTACCATAATTAATGGATGATGTGCAGGTAAGAATGAAAGCTGCTCACATACCATACACAATTTCCATACAATACAATAAATAATCAAGGAAAGCTAATAAAGGAAATGGTAGAATGCTTTTTTATACAGGTTTATTTCTCTTAGTCATTGCTGTTAGTCTCGATGGATTTGGTGTGGGAATTACGTATGGGATGCGAAAAATTCTTGTGCCATTCAATGCATTGTTCATTATTATGTGCTGCTCCGGGATTATCGTGTTAGCAGCAATGACAATTGGCTCTGTTTTCAGTTCATATATCTCACCAGATGTAGCCACAACAATTGGTGGGAGCATTTTAATATTTCTGGGGGTGTTTTCCCTTTATAATAATATTCGTCCGAAGCGGGAGGATGCGACGGACGAATCAGAGCAAAACTTTTTAACAACTGTACTCTCCACGCCAGATAAAGCAGATCTAGATCAATCTGGTACGATTTCCGCCCATGAAGCATTGCTGTTAGGTGCGGCACTAGCACTTGATGCATTTGGTGCTGGGATAGGTGCTTCCATGTTAGGTTATGCACCAATTTTAACAGCATTTCTCATCGCCTTTATGAGTGGTTTATTTGTCTTTTGGGGTATTCGCATAGGAATTCTTTTGTCAAAAACCAGAATGCTGCAAAAAGTGACATTTATGCCACCATTATTGTTGATAGCCCTTGGGATTTTGAATATTTTATAATGCCTTCACCAGTCCTCCATCCACAATCAGGGACTGTCCGGTAATATACGTGTTTGCACCCGACGCAAGAAAAACAATTGCTTTTGCAAATTCATCCGGCTGTCCGTATCGTTTCATTGGGATTTTTTCTTCCGCTTCTTTTCTTACTTCTTCAACTGGTTTATTTATTTTTTCAGCACGAACTTGATTCAATTCCACAATGCGATCTGTTTCAATCGTGCCAGGTCCGATTGTATTGATTAAAATATTAGCTTCACCCAGCTCTTGTGCCAGTGTTTTTGATAACCCGACAATCCCAGGTCTCATTGTATTGGAAAGCACAAGATTATCAAGGCTTTGTTTAATGGAGGATGAAGCTAGATTGACGATATGCCCAGCCCTATTTTTCTTCATCATTGGCACAACTTCACGAATTGTGCGGATAAAACTGAGTAAATTCATCTCAAATGCATGATACCAGTCTTCATCAGTCATGTTTAAGAAGCTTCCTGCTGGAGGACCTCCTGCATTATTAATCAGAACATCAACAGTACCATTTACGGAAACAGCTTTTTCCACAAGCTGTTTAATCTCTTGTGCATCTTTCATATTGCAAACAGTATAATCGATGTTTGTATTTCTCGTTTCAGCTTTTATTTCAGCAACAGCCTTTTCCAGTGCCTCCTCCCTTCTGCTGCTAATGAAGACATGTGCTCCTTCTCTGGCAAATTCCATTGCCGCTGCTTTGCCAAGTCCCTTACTAGCAGCTGTTACAATGACTGATTTCCCCGTTAATTTTAGATCCATTTAAAGCCGCCTCCTAATTAAAATACCCAAGGGCCCTCCTCCTATTATATAGGTAAAACCCTTGGGTACTGCAAAATTATCGCTTAGTTAAAGTAGTGAAATAATCCATCCAATCACAACAATTGCACCAATTATCATTAATATTGTTCTTAGCATATTCTTCATCCTTCCTGTCCTAAGGCGCAGTATTTATGTTTCATTTACCCGTAACTTGAACAACGGAAACATTAAGATACAATATTCAACAGGATCGTTAAGGTAATAATACTTGTAACTGTTGCGATAAAGGTAATACTTGAGACTAAATCCGGTTCGGTATCAAATTCAATCGCATACATTGTTGTTGTGGCTGCAGTCGGCATGGCGGAGATAATAATAAGTACTGCTGCGATAATCGGATCCATATCAATAATGGCTACAAATCCAAACGCAATCAGTGGTGCAATCACCATTTTCAGGGTCACTGCTGAAATGACCACCTGCCAGTTCAATTTTAATTTTGTCATCGAACCAAGCTGCATACCAAGCAAAATCATCATAACCGGGATGGCTGCATTTCCTACCATGGATAAGGTAGAATGGATCGATTCAGCAACACCAACAGAATAATACTGAAAAATAAATGCCAGAATAGCTGCATAGGTTGTTGGCATTTTCATTACATTTGCAAACGCCCGCTTTATACCACTTGAGCTACGTGATGCATAATACACCCCAAAGAAATTTTTTTGCAGGGCTTGTACTACCATAATAAAGATGGCATACGGCAATGCCGCATTTCCAATACTGAACAGGACAACCGGCAACCCATAATTTCCGGAATTCATAAATCCAGTCGCCAGGATCGAAGCGCTTTCCAAATTAGGCTCCCATTTAAAAATTTTCGCTAAGAGCTTATTCAAACATACCATAATGAAAAACAATACAAATGAATAGATAAGTACAATCATAAAACCACTGTCAAATTCAGCATCGTACAATGTAATAAAAACGAGTGCCGGACTCAATATATACAATGTAATCGCTGAAACTGATCGAACATCAAGCACCCTAATTCGCTGCAAAATAAATCCCGAAGCGAAAACAGCCATGATTGGTATAATAACATTTAAAAATAAACTCATGCTGACATCTCCATTTAATCATTCAATTCTATTAGTTTATCATAATTGGCTTAAGAGGTGGACAAGCTTTTGAAAACTGGTCTATTTTCCTGTTTTAAATTTGGGATCTTCCACTTTTCATATATTCCTATTAAAAAGTTTCTTGACACAATGTACATATTGTATATAATGTATATATACAATAGAAAACGAGGGATTGTTCTATGGATATTCTTATAAAGAGCAACAGTAAAGAGCCTCTTTTCCAACAAATCAAGGAACAAATTAAACAGCATATTTTCTCCGGTGAACTAAAGGAAGGCGATGCGCTTCCTTCTATGAGGGTTTTGGCAAAGGATCTAAAAGTCAGTGTGATTACAACAAAGCGGGCTTATGAAGATCTTGAACAGGAAGGCTATTTAATTTCTGCTGTTGGTAAAGGAACATTTGTCGCCGGGCAGCAACCACATGTGCTCAGGGAATGGCAGGTTCGCAAGCTGGAAAATGAACTGGAAAAAGTTGTCCTTGAAGGAAAAAAACTTGGCTTAACGAAAGCAGAATTATTCGAACTGATATCTATTTATTTTGAAGAGGAGTTGTAATATGAATACGGTTGAGTTTCATCATGTCACAAAAAAACGTAAGGGGTTTTCTGTTGAAAATTTAAATATAACCATTCCAAAGGGTTATATAACAGGGTTTATCGGACCAAATGGGAGTGGAAAAACAACGACCATTCAACTGATGATGAACATTCTGCAAATGGACGAAGGAGATATTCAGCTTTTCGGCAGGAGTCACAAGGATCATCATGTTAAACAAAAAATTGGATTCGTATATGATGACCTTTACATGTATGAAGAATTCACCATTAAAAAAATGAAATCCTTCATTGCGCCATTTTATGAAACCTGGAACGAAGAATTATTTCAGGACTATCTTGTAAAATTTGAATTGCCACTTCGTAAGAAAATAAAGCATTTTTCTAAAGGGATGAAAATGAAATGCTCATTATTATTTGCACTATCACATGAGCCGGAATTTATCGTCATGGATGAGCCTACCTCTGGACTTGACCCTATTTTCAGAAGGGAATTGCTCGATCACCTTCAGGAATTGATGGTGAATGAAAATCAAACGATATTTTTCTCAAGCCATATAACGACAGACTTGGATCGTGTGGCAGATTATGTTGTATTCATTTTTCAGGGTAAAGTTATTTTTCAAAAGAGCATGGAGGAATTACAGAGCCAGTTTCATATCATTAAAGGAAAATCAGACATCATTGATGCTGATACAAAAGAATTATTTTCTGGTCTTCAGAAAACCGAAATAGGATTTAGCGGATTATTTGAAGGGGATCCATCCATTTTCGATCCATATGGTGAAGAAATTATAATTGAGAAAGCAACACTGGAAGATATTATGTATTTCATGACACGGAAGGAGAATTAATTTGTGGCACAGCTTATTAAAAAGGAATTTCAAATAAATGTAATATATATCGTTTTTCTTATTCTAATTATTCCGGTCTTTTTCGTTTTAGATATGCCCAGTACTTATTTGTATTTTGCTACCATGCTTGGTTTTATTTTTAATGCATTTTACTATGACAGCAAAAATCATGTTAATCGATTCACAGCAAGTCTTCCATTCAGAAAGAAATATATCGTCCTGGGTAAATATGTATTTTTTCTAATTGTTACGATAGGATTCCTGCTATACCTTTGGCTGATTAATAGGATTGCCCATTTTGGATTGCCATACCTGGAGTCGGAACCGATGCATTGGTTTTTACCTTTATTAATATTCGTTTCCATTTCATTGATGCTGTCCATTTCGATTCCGATTTATTATATTTTCCAATCCTATATGAGAGCCTTTTTCATACAAATGGTTATGTTATTTTCCATTGGATTTGGCATCGTGATTATCATTGGAAACCCGTATATTCAGGTAAGTGATAGGATTATACTCTTCATCCTTGATATCATCGACCTGCAACCTGTGCTTATTCTTATTGGGTTTTCGCTTGGTAGTCTATATCTTTCCTATAGGCTGGCTGCATGGATTTATGTCAAAAAAGATATTTTGTAAAGGAGGTACAAAGGTGCCGCAGCTTATCAAACAGGATTTACTTGTAAACACCTGGATCACCTATTTATCTATACTATTACTTTTGCCAATAGCATATCTCATATTTTTACCGCCAGTTTTCACGTTTATCGCAATTGCTTTAAGCTTAATGATCGCATTGTTTTATTATGATGATCGTGCAAATGTAAATAAGTTCCTGATCAGCTTACCCATTCAAGCCTCTCGAGTTGTCAGGCGTAGGTACCAATCCATTATGCTGTTATCCATTTGCATCATCCTGTATCAATGGATAATCGGTTATGCAATAATATCCTTCACTGATCTCAATCGATATATCTACGGCTGGAAGGATATTATGGTAAATTTTAGCATTGGGGCAATCATAACAGCAATTACTGTTCCTTTTTTCTACTTGTTTCGATCATTTACACTGTCTGTTGGCTGTCTAATGGTTCTCTTGCTACTTGGAACTTATTATTCATTAACACCACTTGTGACGGTATTGGAAATGGAGGAAGTGATTATTTTTAATGAACTTGATGCTGGCTTTGTATTGCTAGTAGAAAAATATATTCCATATCAGCCATTTATCATTTTAGTGCTGGCTTCCATCGTAATCTTTTATCTATCCATGAAACTATCACAACTGCTCTATTTGGCAGTTAAGAAAGGATAAAATACTTCCTTACTGCATAAGTGCATAAGTAATACTTCGAAGCATTTACATCGCAGACGAAAAGTATTTTTCGTTGAACTAAGGTTGTCACTTAAGGGCTTGGTGACAACCAAGTTTTCTAAAAAAAGATCGTTAAAATTTGACAAATATTTAAGCACATGATATTATATTCAAGTTAACAAAATGAAGTAACAAATAAGTCATCTGGCATTCTACAATGTTTTTGAAGATGCTTATTCACACTGGCGCGACTAAGGGGTCGCAAGGACGTAAGAGCAGGTAGGGCTTACGTTGCTTAAGTTGAGAGAACAAGGAAAGGCGTAAGCGACCGGTTAGCGACGGTCGGACTGAGGCCAACAGGATATTGGTCAGTTCAGTATTGCGACAGGACGAAGCGATTTTAACTGAACTTCCTCTTATTCTTGGAGATAAAGGAAACACAACGAACATAGTGAGTTGATGTTGACTTTCACCACAAGGGTATAAGTACGACTAAGCCTCTGGTTTCACCAATCGGCAAGTCTTCTTTATCGTACGGAGGTGAGGGAAGTCTCGCAAGTCGCTGGGAGCTGAAGCTAGACACCCAGTGGAACATGTACCGCGGTAAAGTGAAATTCTTTAAGAGACTCTTAAGCTATATCGGCTGAGTTTAAAAATGAAAAGAGAAGTTAATGTTATTCCATGATACATTAAAGAAATGCTTAAACTTAAATGAGCACACGAATTGAGAATTTCCCACCCGAATTCATCGGGATTAAAAATAAAAATGAAACTTATGTGTTACTTTTGAAATTAAAGGGATACTCTTATAGAAGGGTATCCCTTTTCCAATATATACATAAAAGAAAGAAGGCTAAACGATGTTACCACTCGGAACCATTCAAACAATGACTGTATTACGAAAAATCGACTCGGGATATGTTTTGCAAAAAGATATGGATGAAGCCTTGCTGCATCATAATGAAACGGAAAATGAGCTGGAGACGGATCAACAGGTAAACGTTTTTCTATATTCCGATAAAAAAGGAAACATTACAGCAACAACAAAATTACCCACAGTACAAATGGATGAATTCGGCTGGGCTGAGGTTGTTGAGGTTATTCCAAATCTTGGGGCATTCGTCAACATTGGTACAACGAAGGAAATGCTTGTCTCAAAAGATGATTTGCCATTATTCGAAACGGTGTGGCCACGCGTGGGTGACAAGCTTTTTGTTACATTAGGAAAAGATCAAAAAGGGCGTCTGCTCGCAATCCCAGCTACGGAAGGAATCATTGCAAGAGAGATAGAATTAGCCCCCGATGATTTGTTGAATAAACCGATCAGTGGTACTGTTTATCATACGAGTAAGGAAGGATCCGCAATTATAACTAATGATGATTATCGTGGATTCATCCACCATACCGAGCGAAAAACAGAGCCTCGCCTTGGCGAATTGGTTGAAGGTCGTGTAATCAACGTAAAAGAAGATGGAACATTGAATATTTCACTAAGACCACTCAAGCGGCACAGTATGGGAGAGGATGCAGAGACCATTTTAGCACATTTGGAAAATAATGATGGTGTCATCCCTTTCAGTGACAAAAGTGATCCCGAGGATATTCGCGGAACTTTTCATATAAGCAAAGCAGCTTTCAAACGAGCACTTGGAAAATTAATGAAAGAAGGAAAGATTGAGCAACGTGATGGGAATACGTATTTAAAATAGTATCAACTCGTGGGCGAGTACATCTTCCCGAGGGCGAGAACTTCTGCCCGAGTACGGAAACTTCTGCCCGAGTACGGAAACTTCTGCTCGTGAGCGTGAACTTCTGCTCGTGAGCGAGTACATCTGCCCGCAGGCTGGTTTACAATACATGGTTCACATATATTTTACCCACAAAAAAAAGAGCGATCCGTCACTCTTTTTTTAAAATTCTTCTTTATACATTTGCATTATTTGCATTGGAATCTAGAATGGATGTAACAATTAGTCCGACTGCTGCTGCGAATAAAGATGCAATTCCCCATCCGCCTAAGCCTGCTCCCATAACTTCAATTTTGTCGATAAGGGATGCCAGACCGAGGAATAGTAAGCCTGCAATAATGAAAACGAAGCTTGCATAATAACCAGTATACTTTTCCTTTGATGAAGCCTTAAGCAGAACAAGATTAATTACAATAATAGCTACTGTTAAAATAGCTCCTATTAAAAAGACTGATTGAACCATGATTTTCACCTCATAAAATAAATATGTATCTTTATATAGTCTACAATTGAACCAGAATAAAGTCAATTGAACCGGATAATTTTTTCTTTCCCTTATCTCCCTTAAAAGAAGTCACTGAAATAATTGAATTTTTCCAGATGAAATTGAATAGGATAATAGTACAAACCTGAAAAGGAGGTGTCTACTCGTATTTTATCACCATTTAAAGGAGGTTCTTATGAAGAAAAGTTTGGTATGGCAAATTATTGTCGCATTTATCCTCGCTATTTTTGTTGGTTTAATTTTTGGAGAAAGAGCAAGTTTTGTTCAACCAATTGGTGATTTATTTTTACGTCTTATTAAATTTATCATTGTTCCATTAATCCTGGCAACCATTGTTATTGGTGTTACCAGTGCAGGTGACATTAAAAAACTGAGCAGATTAGGTGGTAAAACAATTTCCTTTTATTTAGTAACGAGTTTTGCCGCAATCACAATCGGTCTAACGGCAGGTTTTGTCATTTCCCCGGGAACTGGTACTGATATTACCGTTAATGAAGCTGCAGTAGAGCCGACAGAAACAGAAGGTGTAGTCCAAACATTATTAAATATTATCCCTACAAATCCTATCGAATCCCTTACAACAGGAAATGTACTGCAAATTATCTTTTTTGCCATTTTCTTAGGAATTGGCATCACATTAGTTGGCGAAAAAGCTGCTCCGGTACAGCGGTTCTTTGATGGACTGGCAGAAATCATGTACAAAATAACTGCACTGATCATGATACTTGTACCTTTTGGTATTTTTGGCTTGCTTGCTCCAATTGTTGGAGAGTATGGATTATCCGTACTTCTTCCGCTAATCAAGTTAATAATTGCTGTGCTAATAGGATGTGTCATTCATGCAGGAATTATTTATTCTTTGGCAGTAAAATCACTCGGAAAAATGAATCCGCTCACATTTTTTAAAGGTATTTTCCCGGCTGCCACTGTAGCATTCAGCACAAGCAGCAGCTCTGGAACCTTGCCTGTAACGATGAAAAACACACAGGAAAGTCTTGGTGTATCAAAGGAAACAAGCAGTTTCATTCTTCCATTAGGTGCGACAATAAACATGGACGGAACAGCGTTATATCAGGGGGTTGCCGTTGTTTTTATCGCACAATATTTTGGTTTAGAACTAACCTTTGCGCAAATTATGATGGTAGTCCTAATTGGAACGCTTGCCTCCATTGGCACAGCCGGTGTACCCGGTGCTGGTCTTGTCATGTTAACGATGGTTCTTGCGGCAATTAACCTTCCACTTGAAGGTATTGCATTGATTGCCGGTGTCGATCGTGTGCTTGATATGATGCGAACATCTGTAAATGTGATGGGTGATGCAACTGCAAGTGTAGTTGTGGAGGCATCGGAAAGAAAACGAGAGGCACAGGCATCGTAGTAAGAAAAACCCAGCTCACTCCTCATCTTTCCAAATGCCAGAAGCCTGAGGTCAGATTGGAGGAAATCGGCGAAAAACCGATTTCCTTCATAAACATTCTTCCTAATATAATGAGTGATTTTATACTTTCTGATGTACTTTTTAAAACAATGTCTTTTTTCGTAATTTTTTCCTCTTTAACCTCCGCAGCATTTACGAGTAAATTGAATCTAACTGAAGGAGTTTATATAAAATGCGGCCCTTGCGCATTTAGCGATATGTGCCTTTTGCAGAGTTATCCAAGGATTAATATCTTTTGTACATAATTTACTCACTCACATCGTTTTATGCGTAAAAGCCTAAAATGCGACGTAATATTATTATTTGTAATAAGTACTTGTATAATCACCAATCGTAAGCACTTAGGGCGGATGCGGACCTTAGAACACGGCCTAAAACCTTTAGCAAACAGTACTAACACCACGGAAATAGCCTTTGCTTTAAAAAATCTGTCAATCATTTTATTTAGACAATCAACAGACATTTTAAATTATTTTATATGAACTCTCCCTACCCGACCATCTTCTAGTCTAACTTTAATTCCATGTGGATGAAACTGGGAATTTGTCAGTAGATCTTTAACAATCCCACTTGTCGTTTTTCCTGTTCTTTGATCCTTTTTCAAAACAATAGCCACTTCTAATCCAGGATAAATATTTTTCCGATGTCTGCCATCAATTGTCATTTGCTTCCCACCCTATTTTTGGATCTCAAATATATCTTCTAGTTTTTCATGTAAATATGCATGGCTATCCGCCACCCCAATATTATAAAACATTGGTGCAAACTCTTCCATAAAAAACTCGAGCAGTAGCATTGCCGCTAAATCACCAATTTCCTCATCCCGTTCCTTTTCAAAATAGCCTTTGATTGATCCGACCATTTCGTCTTTTTGTTCTTTCGTTAATTCGAATTTTGGTTTCATGGGAATCTCCTTTTTGTATCAACTGTCTCTTTAGTTTATCACTAACATATAACCTTTTAAAACAAACAAGGAATTCACACCCCGTGTGTCGAATACTATACCTATACAGAAGGAGGACTACATATGTTAAAATTTGCAGACTATAAGTATCAACGACCCGATCTACAAGAGGAAAAGGATAAATTTTCCGGACTTTTGAATGCATTTAAGAATGCTGATTCATTGGAAGAGGCAAACAAAGCGATCGAAGGAATAAATGCGTTTCGCAATAGATTGTCCACACTATCTAATCTCGTTTACATTCGTGCATCCATTGATACAAATGACGAATTTTATCAAAAAGAGCGTGATTTTTTTGATGAATTGGAGCCTGAAATGAGGGCATTCAGCACATCCTTTTACAAGGAATTAATTCGGTCTCCATATTGCGAAAACCTAAAGAAAAAATGGGGATCTCAATTATTTAAGATTGCAGATTTTGAGATCAAGGCATTTTCTCCTGAAATTATTCATTTGCTTCAAAAGGAAAATAAACTGTCATCGGAATATTCAAAGCTTGTAGCATCAGCCGAAGTTAATTTCCAGGGAGAAATCTATACATTGGCCCAACTTGCTCCATTTACACAGGACAAAGATCGTTCTATTCGTAGGGAAGCAGTAAATGCAAGTGCTGGATTCTTTGCAAGTCATGCAGCTACATTTGATGCTATTTATGATCAGCTTGTAGGAGTACGTCATGAAATTGCGACAGCACTTGGATTTAAAAATTTCGTAGAGCTTGGTTATCTTCGTATGCAACGAATTGATTATGACGAAAGTATGGTGAAGATCTTCCGAAAACAAGTACGTGATTTTATTGTCCCATTGGCATCAAAACTTTATGATAAACAGGCAAAGCTTATTGGTGTTGATCAATTAAAGTTCTATGATGAAAACTATAAATTCCAAAGTGGAAACGCCAAACCTAAAGGCACACCAGAATGGATTATTGAAAATGGGAAAAAGATGTACGAAGAATTATCCGATGAAACCAATGAGTTTTTCCATTATATGCTTGAGCGTAATTTACTGGATCTGGAAGCCAAAAAAGGAAAAGAAGCTGGGGGATATTGTACATTTATTGAAGATTACCAGTCACCATTTATCTTTTCGAATTTCAATGGTACATCTGGTGATATAGACGTTCTTACACATGAAGCCGGGCATGCTTTTCAAGTATATTCCAGCCGCAATATCGGAATACCTGAATACCTGTTTCCTACGAGTGAAGCAGCTGAAATCCATTCCATGAGCATGGAGTTTTTCACGTGGCCATGGATGGATCTTTTCTTCAAAGAGGATACAGATAAATACAAGTATTCCCACTTAGCAGAAGGGCTGCAATTCCTTCCATATGGCGTTGCAGTCGATGAATTTCAGCATCTAGTGTATGAAAATCCGGACTGGACGCCGGATCAGCGAAAAGAGGCTTGGAAAAAATTAGAGGAAATCTATCTTCCCCATCGTGATTATGATGGAAATGCTTATTTAGAGGCAGGGGGATTCTGGCAGCGCCAAGGGCATATTTATGAGGTTCCATTCTATTATATTGATTATGCGTTGGCGCAAATTTGTGCATTCCAGTTTTGGAAACGATCCCGAAAAAATCAGGAAAAAGCTTGGGATGACTATGTAAATTTATGTAAATTAGGTGGCTCCAAATCCTTCCTAGAGCTAGTGGAAGCAGCAAATCTAAGCTCCCCATTTGAAGAAGGAACGGTTGAATCTATCGTCAGTACCATTGAGGAGTGGCTTGATTTGGTGGATGATAAAGCATTATAAAAGAGAAATAACTGCAGTAATAAGTACTCGGTGATGTTCTGAATCCTGAACTATGATAGAATACTCTTATATTCAATTACATGTATAAAGGAGAACTTCATGAATTACAAAATACTTTTTCTGGACATTGATGGAACAATCTTAAAACCTGATCATACTTATACGGAGTCTACGAAAGATGCTATTTCCCAGCTTCAGGATCGAGGAATCGAAGTTTTCTTATGCACTGGCAGACCATCACATGAAATAAAAGAGCTTGCTGCCGAGCTTAATATTGAGTCGATTATTGGGTATAACGGCGCCTATGCCAGGTATCAGCATGAAACGATAATTGATGAACCGATGAAGAAAGAAACAATTGGAAAATTTCTTGAAATCGCCAAAGCAAATGGCAATGATCTAGTGATGTACACATCAGAGAAGAATTATTTTACATCACTAGTTAGCCCCGCAGTTATAAATTTTATTGATATTTTTCAACTGAAGGAAAATGAAGCATTCAAGGATGATTTGGCAAGCCAGATCCTAGGTGCCACCATAATGAACTCAACAACAACGCAAGCAGCCATGTACGAACTAAATGCAAATATTCATTTATCACATGTAAATATTGAAGGTGCACAGGACTGCTTTGATATCATAAGGAAAAATGTCAATAAAGGGGAAGCAGTGAAAAAAATTCTTAAACTGTTAAACATCTCTACGGAACAGGCAATTGCTTTCGGGGACGGGATGAACGATAAAGAAATGCTCCAATCTGTTGGTGAAAGTTTTGCAATGGAAAACGGTGATCCAGCACTATTCCCTTATGCAAAACACAAAACAACCTCTGTAACGTATTCAGGAATTTTTAATGGTTTGAAAAAGTTGGGGTTAGTAGAATAATTAAAAGCGCCTTTCATGATTTGTCATGAAAGGCTTTTTTTAATGTGTTGGCGATATCCGCACGCTCCGGGCGATATCTACGTGCTCCGGCCGATATCTCCCGCTCTCCAGGCGATTTCCCGCATGCTCCAGGCGATTTCCCGCACGCTCCAGGCGATTTCCCGCACGCTCCAGGCGATTTCCCGCGTGCTCCGGGCGATTTCCTGCATGCTCCGGGCGATATTTCCCGCTCTCCGGGCGATTTCCTGCATGCTCCGGGCGATATCTACGCTCTTCGGGCGATATCTCGCGCTCTCCAGGCGATTTCCTGCATGCTCCGGGCGATATCTACGTGCTCCGGGCGATATCTCCGTGCTCCAGGCGATTTCCGCACGCTCCGGGCGATATTTCCCGCTCTCCCGGCGATATCTCCGTGCTCCGGGCGATATCTACGCTCTCCGGGCGATTTCCGCACGCTCCAGGCGATTTCCTGCATGCTCCGGGCGATATTCTCGCTCTCCGGGCGATTTCCCGCGTGCTCCGGGCGATATCTCGCGCTCTCCAGGCGATTTCCGCACGCTCCGGGCGATATCTACGCTCTCCGGGCGATATCTCCGTGCTCCAGGCGATTTCCGCACGCTCCGGGCGATTTCCCGCGTGCTCCAGGCGATATTCTCGCTCTCCGGGCGATATCTCCGTGCTCCGGCCGATATTTCCCGCTCTCCGGGCGATATCCCGCACGCTCCAGGCGATTTCCCGCGTGCTCCGGGCGATTTCCTGCACGCTCCAGGCGATATTTCCATTCTCCGGGCGATATCCCGCGCGCTTTCCGACTAATAGCCACCTACCCGCCATTAATCTATAATAAAAACCCACCATACACTAGCGCCCCTGCGATCACAAATGCCGGATGCACTTTGAATCGCTCCATCAGCAAATAGCTTACAACGGTGATAATTGCTGTTTGCCATAATCCTACTCCCTCATAAGATTCAAAGAAAAAGCGCCAGGCCATGACACCAAGTAAGATTGCAATAACCGGTCTAACGTATAGGGTTAACCGTTTAACCTTAGGGGAATCCTTGTATTTAGTAAGCAGTCCTAGCAATAGTATCATGATAATCAGTGACGGAGCTACAGCCGCAAAAACACCTATCACCGCTCCTAATATCCCCCCAACATCATAACCAATATACCCTGCCATTTTTGTGGCAATTGGTCCTGGCAAAGAATTCCCAAGTGCCAGCACTTCACTAAATTCCTGAACAGTCATCCATTCATACCGCTTGACAACTTCATTTTCAACAAGGGGAATAGATGCAGGACCCCCACCATAACCGAGTATACCGGGAATGAAAAATGCTAAAAAGATTTCCCAATATTTCATCATGATGGATCACCTTCTTTTACGGGTGTATCGTTTTTAGGCACATCTCTTTTTACCAATGCAATGAGTATCAATGCACCGATAATAATTCCGGGATGTACCGATAAAAATTGCAGCAGGACAAAAATGATAACACCCATGATTCCTGTCTGCACCCAGCCCATCCCTTTTCCTGCTTTGTCAAGGAATTGCCAGGTTAAAACGGCAAGCATCACACCAACAACCGGGATGACTGCAGCAGTCATTCCCTGTACCCAATCAAATTCCTTAATCGATGAAAGGGATGCGAGTAAAACAATCATTAAAACAATTGTTGGAAAAATAGAGGCGAATACAGCATTCATCATTCCCCAAAAACCAGAAACACGGTGGCCAATATATCCTGCTAATTTTGTAGCAATTGGGCCAGGCAATGTATTTCCCAGGGCCAATAAGTCGCCAAATTCTTCATCACTCATCCATTTATAGTTACCCACTACTTCCTTATGGACTAAAGGAATCGATCCTGGACCACCACCATAGCCGAGCATCCCAACACGAAAAAATGCAATAAATAAATTCCAATGTGTTTTCATAAGTCACATACCTTCCGCAGTAAATTCATTGGCTTACCACGCAGAAACCGTACCATCTGTTCGTGACTCGGTACCACCAACAAGTACACCTGTATTAGGGTCTCTCCAAATGATCTGACCTCTGCCAAAACTATTCGGCTCTAGCTGTATTCGAATATCATGTCCGCGTTCCACTAAACCTTGTGCCAGATGATGGCTAAATCTATTTTCCACTTCTACCGTCTTTTCCTTCATCCATTGCCATCTCGGCGCATCCAGTGCCGCTTGCGGATTCAATCCAAAATCAATCGAATTCATGATAACTTGAACATGCCCCTGTGGCTGCATGAATCCACCCATTACACCAAAGGGACCAATAGGCAGATTATTTTTTGTCAAAAATCCTGGAATAATCGTATGATAGGTTCGCTTAGCCCCTGCTAGTGCATTGACATGATCCGGATCCATAGAAAAATTATGCCCGCGATTTTGCAGTGCAATTCCAGTGCCTGGGACAACTAATCCGGAGCCAAAGCCCATATAATTACTTTGGATAAATGAAACCATATTTCCTTCGTTATCTGCTGTAGCCAAATAGACAGTGCCACTCATTGCTGGTTCTCCAGCTTGCGGGACCAGTGCAGTGTCTGTAATTAATTTTCTTCGTTCTTCTCCATAGCTTTCACTCAATATATCGCTTGTTCCGCACAGCATACAATTTTCTTCCGTAACATGCTTTTGTCCATCAGCAAATGCAAGTTTAATCGCTTCAATTTGTTTATGATACGTATCTATAGATTCTTTTTGAGTAAAATTAAATCCTTTTAAAATATTCAATGCTTGCAGTGCAATAATTCCTTGGCCATTTGGAGGGATTTCCCACACGTCATAGCCCCGGTAATTTACATTAATCGGTTCAACCCAGTCTGCCTTATAGTCTGCCAGATCCTCCGCTGTTAAAAAGCCTCCACTCTCCTTTGAGAAAGCTGCAATTTTCTCAGCCAATTTCCCATGGTAAAAGGATTTTGCATTTGTCTCGGCAATTGATTGCAGTGTCTCGGCATGATCTGCGGAAGACCATATTTCACCAGCCTCTGGTGCTCGGCCTTTTGGTGCAAATGTTTCGAACCAGTTTTCAAATACTTCATCCGTTAGTTTTTCCTTATAATTCTTATATGCATTCTTCCAATACTTACTCAATGTTGGTGATACAGGAAACCCTTCAGAAGCGTAGGTGATTGCCGGCTGCAAAACCTCTATTAATGGAAGCTTTCCGAATTTCTTTGAAAGTTCAGCCCATGCCCCTGGCGCCCCGGGAACTGTTACAGGAATCCAGCCATATGTTGGGATTTCCTCATGCCCTGCTTCTTTCACTGCGTCGATCGAAATAGTTTTCGGGGATCTGCCACTTGCGTTTAATCCATGCAGCTTATCCTTTGTCCAGACTAATGCAAACGCATCTCCGCCAATCCCATTGGAGGTAGGCTCTACGACTGTTAAGCATGCTGCAGTAGCAATCGCCGCATCAATCGCATTCCCGCCTTTTTTCAAAATATCAAGCCCTGCCTGTGAAGCAAGGGGCTGAGAGGTTGCCACCATCCCATTTTTTGCATAGGTAGCATTACGAGTTACCGGATATGGTAAACTGTTATTATTAAAAGAAATCATAAACAAACGCCCCTTATTCCTATGAATTTTGTTTTCTGAATTATATAATATACTACGAAATAATTTACCATTTGTCAATACAATAATAAAGTCTTTCATAAACAAGACCTTCATTTTATATTGTATTTATTATAAAACCTTTCATTATGTTATATACTAGATAAAGCAAAGGAGCCACTGTCATGAAATATGATGAAATCGATAAAAGAATATTAGAAGAATTAGCCGAAGATGGCAGATTATCTTACGTTGAGCTTGCTGAAAAAGTAGGCTTATCTCGGGTTGCTGTAAAAGACAGAATTAAAAACCTCAGAGATAAGGGTGTTATCGAGAAATTCACAGTTGTTATTAATTCGGAAAAATTCGGCAAGAAAGTTTCTGCATTTTTTGAAGTAGATGTGGAGCCTAAGCAATTACAGGAAGTAGCACAAAACCTTGCAGATAATCCGAACGTGGCAAGTATTTATCAAATGACAGGACCAAGCACGCTGCATATGCATGTACTCGTTGAGGATTTTCAGATGCTTGAGGTGTTTATTAATAATGAATTGTATGCAGTCGAGGGAATTACCCGTGTTGAGAGCTCAGTGATTTTGAAGCGATTTAAAAGTAGGACAGGGTATAAGCTGTAAAATTAAAAAAGTACCCGAGCTGTACGACAAGTTTCGGGTACCTTTTCTTCACCAATAAAGAAGTGTTGCAAAAATGGCAATAACCATGAAGAAGATACTGGAGAAAAACCCTATAACGTATTGTTCTTTTTTTCTGAGAACACCTGTATCATAAGCCAGATACGTAGTAGTAGCATGAATCGGCAGAACCATCATACTTCCAATAATCATAATCACCAGAAAAGCTAATTGAATTGGCGGCAGCCCGATCAGTTCCGAATAGGACATTACAATTGGAAAAATAACAATCACCGCAGATGACGGAACGATAAAAAAGAAGCGTAAGGTAAAAATAATCAGGGCAATGATAATTACTTTACTAATTACACCTATGTCTTCTGGGATGATTTCAATCAATTTACTCGCTAAAGCTGCTGCAGTTCCGTTCGCTTCCATGATAATACCTAGTGAAAAAGATGCGCCAAGCAGCAAAAAGTTCTCCCAATCAAAACTCCTAATCGCCTTATTTGTAACAAGTCCTATTTTTGGCAAGGAATAAAACACGACAAGTAACATCGGTGGGATAAGTAGCGGGATCTGCTGTTGATCTGTAACAATCCATGTAACAATCATGGCCAGAAAGCTAAGCATAACAACCCAAAATTTCGCTGGGATTTCTTCCTTTTCCTGTATCTCTTCATGCGTTCGGTCTATTTTCACTTCATCAAGTTCCAATGCTTGATGCTTCAAATACCGCCACACAAAAAATACGATAATAAACGAGCCTAACCATAATGGTGGGGCAATTATCAAAAACCAATCCAACCAGCCTAAATTCGCAATATGATAATCACGTAAAAGCTGGGAGGCAAGAATGGGAAATCCACCACCAGTATAAATGATCATGGTAGCATTTTGATTCATCATGCCTATTACATAAAGGCAATATTTTTTAAAGGTGCTTTTGTCATTTAACCCATAATAGCTATTTAAACGAGTGATTAATGGGAGTAACATTTTAAATCTTGCTACTGCAGATGGCAGCAAAATGGGCAGGATTAAAATAAATAATGGCAGACCAAGTATAATAATTAGTGGCCCACCTTTACTGATTTTTAATAAGAAACGAGCAATGACACTATCCATTCCAACCTTCACAAGTGCTTGGCTTATAATGGATAGCATTAAAATAAAATAAAGGGCAGGGGACAAAAAGCCGACAACAGCCTCATCCATGCTATCCACCAATCCAAATAACAATATCAAAGCTATAATGAATATACTACTTGCACCTGTTGGAATTGGTGTCGTAATCCACAAAAATATAGCTATTCCCAACAACAGTAAGGTAAGCTGTTGCTCCTTGGTGAAGCTTATCACAACATCAGTGTATCCCGTCCATACTATAAGAATAATCACAATCCCCAAAAATAAGAATTGCAGTAATTTTTTATTCCAATAGATATCCCTTAAAAAGCTTTTCATCAGGAACTATCCTTTACGCTTACGTAATAGCTTGATGAGTGGGAAAACAAATGAAAGCAAGGCAACAATTAATAAAGAGATAGCAATCGGATCATGTACAAAAACCATTAAACTGCCATTTGATATGGTCAATGATTGTCTAAATGCCTGCTCCATCATTCCACCAAGAATAAATGCCAGGATAAATGGTGGTGCAGGAAAAGCAAATAACCGCATAAGAAATCCTACGACCCCAAATAGCAATAACATATATAAATCAAATGTGTTAAAGCTGATGGCATATACCCCAATAATACTAAACATAATCACTAGTGATATAAGAAGTGGTCTAGGTATCTTTAATATTTTGGCAAAGTAAGGGATTAATGGTAAATTTAAAATTAGCAGGAACACATTTCCGATATACATACTTGCAATGATTCCCCAAAAAATCTCCGGACGATCTGTCATTAACAATGGTCCAGGCTGTACACCTAAAACCAGGAATGCTCCTAACATAACAGCTGTCGTTCCAGATCCAGGAATTCCCAGACTTAATAACGGAACAAATGCCCCACTCGTTGCAGCATTATTAGCTGTTTCCGGCGCAGCAAGCCCCTTTACAGAACCCTTCCCAAATTCTTCTGGATTTTTTGACATTTTCTTTTCTGTAATATAAGCAATAAATGAAGCGATCGTGGCACCAGCCCCAGGTAAGACACCAAGGACAAAACCTAAAAACGACTGCCTGGTAACAGGGCCTTTCATTTCATTAAAATCTTTTTTATTTAGACGCATACTCCCTAACTTATGTGTATCCTGGGAAAGATCCTTTCTTTTAATAATCAGTGTACAAACCTCAGCCAGTGCAAATAAGCCTAGGGCGATAACGAGGAAGTCCAATCCTTCGAGCAAATTTACATTTCCAAAAGTAAACCGTTGTGTTCCCGTTTGTGCATCAATTCCAATTGTTACAATCATGAATCCAACAACAGCTGAAATTAAAGCTTTGATGGTACTTCCTTCAGACAAGCTGGAGATGGCTGTTAATCCCATCAGCATTAGTGCGAAATAAGCAGGTGGCCCAAAGGATATTGCTACACTGGAAAGCATTGGCGCCAGAAGCATTAGCAGGACAACACTGACTGTTCCACCAATAAACGAACTAATTGCTGCAATTGCTAATGCCTTTCCTGCCTTTCCTTGCTGGGCCATCGGATAGCCATCGAATGCAGTCGCAACTGCACCAGAGACTCCTGGGGCATTTAATAAGATGGAGGAAGTTGATCCACCAAATATTGCTCCATAATAAACGCCAGCCATCATTACTAATGCAGGTGTGGGATCCATTCCAAAGGTAATTGGAATCATAACCGCAATGGCACTAATTGGTCCAAGTCCCGGAAGCATACCAATAAATGTACCGACGAAAACACCTATCATTACAAATAGAATTCCCTCTAAACTAAATGCAACTTGAAAACCTGTCAATATTCCTTCGATCGAGCCCATATGCTCCCCCCCTTTTAAAACGGCAAAATTCCCTGTGGTAAACTAATCCTTAAAAACGTTGTAAACATAATATACATAAATAAAGGAAATATAATCGATACAATCAGATTCGACAAATGTTTCTTATATCCAAGAAACCATGAACAGAAAAAGATAAAAATACAAGTAATAATCACAAACCCAAGTATTTCAAGGAGCATGATATATAGCAGGATAAATGCAAAAACTACTAATAAAGCCCCTATATCTTTCTTCGGTATAACTCTTCTTGCTTTTTGTTCCTCTGTTTCCGAGTCTTTTGAAAAGTATAGACAAACAGCTAAGAAAATTAATAGAAATCCCAACACCATTGGTATTACATCCGCATCAACCGGCGCATATGGATAGGAAGGAAGCTGAAAAGTTAATATTAAGTATCCTGCACCTATCAAAACTAAAATCGCACTTACCCGCTGATTTAGTGTTTTTAACATCGAATCACCACCTAAAAATTTTAAAGTTTAAGCTTTAAATAAGGGAAGTCAATGATCATTGTATCTGATCATTGACTTCCATATGATCGGTTCTTATTCGCCAAGTCCTAGTTCATCCAACAAGGATTGGATGTTTTCCTTTTCTTCATCTAAGAACTGACTGTATTCTTCACTTCCCATGTACATTTCATCCCAGCCGAACTGTGAGCGAATTTCAGCAAATGCTTCGGAATCACTTAATTCTTTAAATTTCTCTTCATAGTAAGCAATCGCTGCTTCATCCATGTTTGGTGGACCGAAGAACCCACGCCAGTTAACAAATGTCTCATCAATCCCTTGTTCAACAGCGGTTGGGAAATCTTCTAAGACTTCTCCTTCTAATCTTTCTTCAGAAGTGACACCCAATACTTTGATTGTTCCAGCTTTTACTTGCTCCACCGTTTCGGAAACACCAGTAGAGAATACATCCACACTTCCATTTAGAAGCTGAGTTAGACCAACGCCATCCTGATCAGATACATATTTGATTTTCGTTACATCAACCCCGGCAGCTTTTGCAATTTGTACAAATTGGATATGATCCATACTTCCCGGAGAGGATGTTCCAACAACAGTAATACTTGATGGATCCTCTTTCATATCATCAAAAAGCTCATTTAAGTTATCCCATTTCGCATCTGCCGCAACCGCAAAAGCTGCATAGTCAGCAATCACATTTGCTAATGGGGTAAAATCTTCATGTCCATATTCGGATTGTCCATTTAATGGGATGAACAGAAGTGGTGGTGAAGCAACAAACATATTGTGTGGACTTCCATCCTGACCAGCAATATAAGCCCAACCGACTGCACCCCCACCTCCAGCTTTATTCACTACACCAATACTTTCATCAATAATTCCTTCTTCCGTGAAAACCTTCGCTGCCATTCTAGCAGTAGTATCCCAGCCTCCACCTGCTCCAGCTGGTGCAACAATTTCAATTGGCTTTTCAGGTGCCCAGTCTGATGATTCTGCTGCGTCTCCCGAATCACCTGACCCACTAGTCTCTTCATCGTCAGCGGCACAGGCTGCAGCAACTAACACAAGAAACATAATTGCTAATAATAGTAAATATTTCTTCATGTTTTTTCCCCCTCATTTATATATGAAATATTCTAATTATGAAACTCATTCACTACTATAAAGAATAATCAACCTGATGTAACCGTTTTCAAAATAAGTTGCAAATCGTTTATTACGTGCATTTTGTTCTTTAAGTTCATGAACGTTTTCTTTGCTGCTTTTTAAGTTTTTCAGAATGCACTCCGTTCGCCCCATCAAAATACTGGAACTACGCAATGCTCGCCCCATCAAAATCATTTGTTGCTTTTCGTCTTCGTAATTGTTAAAAAAATCCACATATCTGTTTGGTTGTTTTCCGCTGCGAACCCTGCTTTTAAGCGGGCATAGCTTCAGCCTCATTTATTAGCAGAAGTCGCTGTCTTAAAAGCTTCGTACCCAATATACTAAAGAAATCACATATTACTGAAAAAATAAAGTGAAATTTCTTTCAGTGGGAGTTTCCCTAGTGAGGGTATTACAGCCGTTAATGCGTGATAAATTAATACACTTAAATATACGTTAAGATCGGGATTGGGGAGATAGCTATAAATGATGATATGCTGGAGAAATGGTCGTCCTAATTATTGATGAAAGTTGAGAGATAAAACAGCTAAGTTGAGAGTAACTGGGTGAAAGTTGAGAGAAAACAAGGGATTTTACAATTATCTCTCAACTTCATGCATTCTTCTCTCAACTTTATAGGTTTCTCTCTCAACTTATTGGATACTTCTCTCAACTTTATAGGTTTCTCTCTCAACTTATTGGATACTTCTCTCAACTTCATAAGCATCACGCTCAACTTGGTCTGATTTCGGCAAAAACACGGGTAATTTCTATACTCTTATCATTTTTAAAAGGATGCCAGCTGCATTAATAGCTGACATCCTTTTATTTTAATATCCTACTTCACGTAATATCTGCGTTCAGGTCTTCCAACAACACCATATTCCAGCTCTGCCGCAATACTTCCGACAGTAATTAAATATTCCAAATATCTTCTGGCTGTTGTCCGGGAGGCTCCAATCCTTGCTCCCATTTCTTCAGCCGTAATTCCGGCATCTATTGTCTGGATTATTTCTTTTACTTTTTCCAGTGTTAAAGGATCAATACCTTTTGGTGTTTGCTTCACTGGAGGCTTTGAATCAGATTGGTAACCAAAATAATTATCTAAAAATGCCTGGTCGACTTCTTTCTTTACCTCAAGTTTTTCCTTCATTTGTTTATAGCGTTCAATTGTTTCAATAAATCTTTCCATTTTCACTGGTTTAATAATATAATCAAAAATGCCATTACGAATCACATCACTAACAATATCTTTCTCTGTAGCAGCAGAAATCATAATGAAATCAAGCTCAGGATTAATTGTTCTCAATTCCTGTATAATATCTGAACCTAGAATATCCGGCATGTAAATATCAAGTAAAACCAGATCCACCGCTTTCGTTTTTATTAATTGGATTGCTTCCATCCCGTTTAAAGCTTTGCCTACAACTGTAACATTGCTGATCTTATCCAAAAACTCCTCATGAATGCCTGCAATTCGATAATCATCTTCTACAATCACTGTTTTAATCACTTGCTTCCCCCCTCTTAACCCCATCTACTTCTTTTGGAATAAATACGGCGAATACCGTTCCTCCTCCCGGCTGATGATGTACTTCTATATGTCCATTTAGTTCCTCGATTGTTTCTTTAACAATCGCTAGCCCAAAACCACGGTCTCCTTTTCCTTTCGTCGAAAAACCTTGTTCAAATATTTTATTCATCAAGTTTTCAGGAATACCGGTTCCATTATCAGCAATTTCAAACACAACATCTACGCCTAAGTCTGTTGCAAAAAAAGTGATTTTTCTGTCTTCCATCTGTTCCACTGCCTCAATTGCGTTATCCAGCAGATTACCTAAGACAGTTATTAATTTTGCTATATCCATTCGTTTTGGAAGTGGATCAAGATAACTATTAGGTTCAATTGCAAAATTTATTTTTTTCTCAGAAGCTTTGCCAATTTTCCCTAGCAAAATAGCTTGAATGGTTCTATCTTTTATTTGTCCAAGAAGAACTTTATTTTGCGAACTATTAACATGTGATTCGATTTGAATCAATTCGATCGCCTCTTTATAATGACCGAGCTGCAGCAAGCCAGATAAAACATATAGTTTATTCGTATATTCATGTGTTTGTGCCCGAAGATCCTCAGAATACTGCCTAACTTCTGATAATGTATTAATCATTTCATTCAGTTCCGTTTTATCTCGGAAGCTGGCTACAACACCCACTACCTGTTTATTATCAATGATTGGTGTACGATTGACGATCACTTGTCTTTTATTCAAAATCATTTCATCATCTTTACTGACTAAACCAGAGCGAAGTACATGGTACATTTTCGTATTAGGAAACACATCTTCCACTTTCTGACCAATCATATTTTCATTAATTCCAAGTATTTTCCGGGCAGATTCATTCATTAGATTAATTTTCCCATCCTGATCCACTGCGATCAAACCTTCCTTAACAGACGCAAGAATGGCATTGCGATCCCTGTATAATGACGCAATTTCATGTGGCTCAAGACCAAACGTATCTTTGCGGATATTTCTTGCCAGCAATACACCACCAAGTATTCCGATAACCAGTACTGGAAGGGAAGCTCCACTTATTTTTAACAGTTTCTTAAATATAGTAGATTGAATATCCTCAACCATAAAACCTACAGAGACAATGCCAACAACGTCCCCGTTATGATTAAAAATGGGTGCTTTTCCTCTTAGTGATGGGCCAAGACTACCGACCGCCTTTGAGGTGTAGTATTCTTTATCAAGCAGTGCCCTATCATTATCACCGCCAACCATTTGCTTTCCTAGTTTTGCTTCATCAGGATGGGCAACCCGAATACTGTCTTTATTTCCAATTACGATGAACTCAGCACCAACAAATTCTCTTACTTCTTCAGCAATTGGCTGGATTATATCTTCCGGATTTTCCTTTTCAAAGGCCTCTTTGACTGATGGCATGAAAGAAATGGTTGTTGCAATATGCAAGGCACGCTCGCCAATCTGTTCCTCAATATCCTGTGACTCCAAATAGCCATTGATACCAGTCAAAAGAAAAGTTACCAATAGGATTAAACTGATAAGCAATACTAAAATTTTTGTTTGCAAAGAGACTCTGGTCATTTATGGATTCCTTCCTCAATCATGCTGTGCTTTATCTACGTAAATGAAGTGGCTTACTTTTTGGGTTTCATCTCGTGAATCCTCTCCAAATCCACATTCCCACCAGACAACACACATACTACATTTTTATTTCGTATATTTAGTTTATCATACATTGCTGCAGCCACTGTCACCGCACTCGATGGCTCGATCAGCTGTTTCATTCGTTCCAGTACAAAAAACATTGCTTGGCGGATTTCATTTTCACTGACAAGAACAATTTCATCCACATATTTCTGTACAACGGGGAACGTCATATCACCAGGCTGACTTGTTCTTAATCCATCGGCAAGTGTTGCAGTTTCAAGGATTGACGTCATGTTACCATTTTTCAGTGATAGATATGTATCATTCGCACTCACCGGTTCAACACCAATAACTTTAACAGAAGGCTTCATTTCTTTGATTGCAGTTAAAATCCCCGAAATCAAGCCACCACCACCAATTGGAACCACAACAACATCAACATTATCCAGTTGTTCCAGTATTTCTAAGCCAACAGTTCCCTGCCCGGCGATAATTAATGGATCATCATATGGCGGGATGACGACACCATTATTTGCTTTTGCCAATTCCTCGGCACGCGGTAATCGATCGGCAGAAGTCATGCCACATTTTTCAATCTTGCCATTATATGCTCGGATAGCATTTGCCTTACTTGGATTGACATCCTCAGGCACAACAATTGTCGCAGGAATACCGAGCTCATTTGCGATATAAGCAACCGCCTGTCCATGATTCCCGGATGAAGCAGCTGTCACAAAAGTTGCTCCATCTTTTACTGCCTGCTTTACTTTATTTGTCGCACCTCTAATTTTAAATGCGCCTGTTTTTTGTAAATGTTCCGCTTTGAAAAACATATTATTCCCACATATGGATGAAAACTGGGTGGAACTTAGGATTGGTGTTTCGTTTATAAAATGGTGGATTTGTTCACGTGCATGATAAATATTTTTTATTGTGATCATGAAGTCACTCCTTTGCTTAAAATATTTGTGATAGTTCGCCTTTCATATCTATCGGATCAGGTCTGTTTCATACCCTCCCAGCCTCAACAGAATACAGTAAACCCATCTTTTGCTAATTATTCCCCAGAAAAACACATGCTTTATGTCGAACCCATAAAGCCACGTATGACAAGAACCCCTATATTATTACCCGGGAAATAAAGATTCTCCGTTTCTTTCATAATTTGATAGTTTTCACCAAAGTTAAAGAAGCCTAATAAAAGTAATAATATAATTGTAAATTCTGATAATTTTATTTTAACATATTAACTTTTAAAAATTAAAAAATACATCCCCCATTAAGAGGAATGTATTACTTCAGTTTCTGTTTGTCCACTCTTTGCTTTTCTTGCCATTTTTACAAGAAAATAAACAATTGGTGTATCAACAATTGCTACCATTAATTTAAACACATATTGAGTCGCAATCATTCCAAAAAGAACACCAAATGGAACGGTTCCCCAAAAAGCAACGGTAATGAAAATCATAGTATCCACAAGCTGGCTTGTCATCGTTGATATATTATTACGCAACCAGAGCTTTTTCTTACCATGTTTTGCTTTTAAACGATGAAACAAACTGACATCTAAATGTTGGCTGGCTATGTAAGACAACAGACTCGCCAACATAACTCGGAAGCTTCCACCCAGAATAGTCTCAAACTCTAATTGAGATTCAAAAACTGGTGCAGCGGGAAGTTCAATTACAATAAACACAAAAATCATTGCAATTATTTGTGTAAAAAAACCAGTCTGAACAGTCTTCCACGCAGCCTCTTTCCCGTAAACTTCACCAATCACATCGGTTATCATAAAAGTCACAACATAAACAATTACTGCAGCCGGTAATATAAATTCACCGACACTAAATAATTTCACACCTAACATATTTGATACAATGAAAAGTCCGACAAATAATGCATGTAAATAGACAAACATAAAGATCCCCTTTCAATTAAGAAGATCAAAGCATACCCTAATTACTTAAAAAACTAATGTTAGCGATTATCAATTTTTTCCGGATACATATCATGATTCATCAAACGATGTTCTGCCATTTGTTCGAATTTCGTTCCCGGCTTCCCATAATTACAGTAGGGATCAATGGAAATACCACCACGTGGCGTAAATTTCCCCCATACTTCAATATAGCGCGGATCCATTAATTCGATTAAATCATTCATAATAGTGTTTATGCTGGCTTCATGAAATCCACCATGGTTACGAAAACTGAATAAATACAGTTTCAATGCTTTACTTTCCACCATTTTCACATGAGGAATGTAGCTTATATATATTGTCGCAAAATCCGGTTGCCCTGTCATTGGGCATAGTGTTGTAAATTCCGGACAATTGAATTTCACAAAATAATCTCTGTTTGGATGATTGTTTTCAAATGTCTCTAAAACTTGCGGCTTATAATCAAATTCATACTTTATTCCCTGGTTTCCTAATAGCGTTAATTCAGATAGATCCTGTTCCTTCATTTGTAAAACCTCCCTTATTAATGATGGCTGATTTTTTTAAGATTGGGAATGCGTATTGCTCGTTCCAACGAAGCCATTTGGAACTACGGTTACGCCTCTCATCGAAAAAGCCCTAAAAAGAATAAAAGTGCGGGTCTTCATTTAGCGTCGATCAAACCGGAGTAGTCTGGGACTGCACAAACTAGGACAGTTCCAGGCTCTTACGCATAAAACGGTGTGAAAAAGTAGTAGAGTCATTATGTCTAATGGGATACTGATAATTAATAAATTTTCAGAGGATACCGAAATATCGATAAATGCGTAAGAGCCCAGTTCCAGACTACACTACGCTCGTTCTCCCCAAAAGAGCCTGCTAGTTGCTGGGAGCTGGACGTTGCTGATTCTGCAATCAAGTTATATATAACCCCAAAATTTTATCGTTTCCTTTCCACTAAAAAAAGCCATGCACTAAGGCAATGGCTTATAATCGCATCATTTATCCTTAGTTTTTTATAGAGGGTTGAAGCTAAGAACCTCTATTGTATTTACGCAAATTATTATATATAGGAAATGGAAAAGTGTCAATCTCGGTGAAACAGTCTAGTGATATGCGGTCTATTAAAATGCTTTCATGACTGCATCATAAACCTCTTGAAGACTTTTTTCCATCCCGGATTCGACAGCTGCAACATAAGCTCCTTCAACCAATGGTGCCTCCACCAGTTGGATAGCTTCTGTTTCAGCCATTTCTATTGCAATTTCTGCATTCATTTTTGCACTGCCAATATCAAAGAAAAGCAGGACACCTTCTCCCTGATTGGCGTTTTTTATAGCTGCGCCTATTTTATCAATACTTGTTCCAATATCATTCTCTTCTGTACCACCGGCCAATTCAATCGGAACATCCTGAATAACTTGTTGGATAAGGTCTTTAAGCCCATCTACAATTTTAGAACTATGAGAGATTAATACAATACCAACACGGGACATAATCTAATTACCTCCTTCAATCACTTCTGCAAGTGCTTCGAAAATATAGAATGAGGATGCAGCTCCAGGATCAATATGACCAATAGACTTCTCTTTAAAATAAGATGCTCGCCCCTTTGTACCCATCATTTCTTTTGTACTTTCCATTGCCTGCTTTGCAACTTCCAGAATTTCGTCTGCCTGAAAATCCTGATCACGCTTGAAATAATCGGCCACTGGGGACCACACATCGATCATTGTTTTTTCACCTTCCGTTGCTTTCCCTCGTTGTTTCACTCCATTGACTGCTTCTTCAAGTCCTTTTCCAAAGGCTTCAAAATTTATAGAATCACTGCCTTTTACAGCAATTGAAAACTTTAAAAAAGCTGTACCAAATATTGGCCCCGATGCACCTCCAACCTTGGACATTAATGTCATCGCAGCGTCTTTTAGAACATCTGAAGCATTATTATAATCCTGTCCATTTAGTTTATTTACTACCTCCTGAAACCCACGAGCCATATTAATCCCATGATCTCCGTCGCCTATCGGTTGATCGAGTGCTGTCAGATATTCTTTATTTGTTTGTATTTTTTGATTGGTTCGTTCAAACCATTGAATCATGTCTTTTACTTGAAGTTCCATAAAATATCCTATCCTTCCTCATGAGCGAAAAGCTGGTGCAAGGGATTCAGCTTCTAGTAATGATTTAAGTTCCTCATCTAATTTTAATAATGTAACGGAGCAGCCTGCCATCTCTAAGGATGTCATGTATTCTCCTACAAAAGTTTTGTATACGTGAATTCCTTTTTCCTTTACTATTTCATGCACTTTTTGATTAACAATATAGAGTTCCATTTCTGGTGTGGAACCCAATCCATTGACCATAACTGTAACTTCATCCCCACTTGATAATGCAAGATCAGCTATTACTTTATTTGTTAGTTCAACAGCTATTTCGTCAGCGTCTGCAAGTTTTTTTCTCTCTATTCCAGGTTCCCCATGAATTCCAATCCCAATTTCCATTTCATTTTCATTCAATTCAAAGCTTGGTTTACCAGCTGCAGGAACAATACATGGCGTTAGGGCCATCCCCATTGACCGAACATTATTTACCACTTTTTCAGCAACTGCTTTAACCTCTTCCAAGGAAGCGCCTTCTTCCGCTTTTGCTCCAGCAATTTTATGAACAAAAATCGTTCCAGCAATTCCTCTTCTTCCAGTTGTAAAGGAACTATCTTCCACAGCTACATCATCATTCACTATAACTTGTTCTACTTGGATGCCTTCTGCTTCAGCTAGTTCTGCTGCCATTTCAAAATTAAGTACATCACCGGTATAGTTTTTAATCACTAAAAATACACCTTTTCCTGAATCAACAGCTTTAATTGCCTCCAACACTTGATCCGGTGTTGGCGATGTAAACACTTCTCCAGCCACTGCAGCATCTAACATTCCTTTACCAACATAGCCAGCATGAGCAGGCTCGTGACCACTACCACCACCACTTACAAGTCCAACCTTATTTGCAATAGGTGCCCCGTTTCTGACAATGACCAACGTATCTGATACCTGTTTCACCCTGTCTGGATCGCCTGCAACCATGCCTTTAATCATATCCTGTACCACCTGATTTGGATCATTAATAATCTTCTTCATCTTGATCTCTCCCTCCCCATCATCCTTAGCTATAATTCGATTATTCTGATTGAAGCCTGTTAAATCATTCGACTCTTTCCACATCTATTAGAATAAGAGAGATCAGCTTACCTTTTATTTAAGATAATGACGACCTCTCCTATCAAAGTGTTTTATATACTACTCTTATTTAAACGCTCTTGTTGCCTCAACTGCCTTTTTCCAGCCAGCATAAAGTTCAGCTCGTTTTTCGGTATCAAGATTATCCTCGAATGTCTTTTCATTTTGCCATTGTTTAGCAATTTCTTCTTTATCTTTCCAATAACCAACAGCCAGTCCTGCTAAGTATGCAGACCCTAATGCAGTTGTTTCCTGGACAACTGGCCTTTCAACAGGGACCCCAAGCATATCACTTTGGAATTGCATGAGAAAATTATTTTTAACCGCCCCACCATCCACGCGGAGTGTTTTCAAATCAATTCCGGAATCGGCAATCATCGCATCCAGCACATCTTTCGTTTGATATGCCAATGATTCCAGTGTTGCACGAATAATGTGGTCCTTTGTTGTTCCACGGGTAATTCCAAACATAGCGCCTCTTGCATCACTATCCCAGTATGGTGTGCCAAGCCCAACAAATGCAGGAACCATATAGACACCATCCGTGGAATCAACATTGGTTGCAAAATGTTCACTTTGTGGTGCATTTTCGATAATTTTCAGCCCATCTCGAAGCCACTGAATTGCTGATCCAGCAACAAAAATACTTCCTTCCAAAGCATATTCTACTTTTCCATCAACTCCCCAAGCTAGCGTTGTCAGTAAACCATGCTCTGAAGCAACACCTTGATCACCAGTATTCATCAGCATGAAGCAGCCCGTTCCATACGTGTTTTTTGCCATCCCTTTTTCAAAGCATGCCTGACCGAATAGTGCTGCCTGTTGATCTCCTGCAATACCTGCAATTGGAACTTCATGACCAAAGAAATGATAATCCACTGTATTTGCATACAATTCTGAAGACTCACGAACTTCTGGAAGCATTGTTTTCGGAACAGTTAAAATATCTAATAATTCCTCATCCCATTTAAGATCATAGATATTGAACATTAATGTCCGGGATGCGTTAGAATAATCGGTAATATGTGTCTTACCACCAGAGAGCTTATAAACAAGCCATGTATCCATCGTACCGAATAACAAATTACCATTTTCCGCTTTTTCTCTTGCGCCTTCAACATGATCAAGAATCCATTTGACCTTTGTACCGGAGAAATAAGGATCGAGTAATAGACCTGTTTTTTCCCTGAATAAATCGTTATGCCCCGCTTCTCTTAGTTCCTTGCAAATTCCATCCGTTTGTCTAGATTGCCAGACAATAGCTTTATAGACTGGCTTGCCTGTTTGTTTATCCCAAACTACCGTTGTTTCACGCTGGTTAGTAATGCCAATTCCTGCAATCTGTTTTGGCGCCACATCTGATTTTCTTAAAACCTCTGCCATACAACCAAGTACAGAAGTCCAAATTTCATTCGCATCATGTTCCACCCAGCCAGGCTTCGGAAAAAACTGTTCAAACTCCCGTTGCGCTGTCTCCACAATTTCCCCTTGATGATTAAAAAGAATCGCACGTGAGCTTGTTGTTCCTTGGTCGATCGATAAAATAAATTGATTTGTCATAAAAACTCCTCCTATATAGCTTTTTCTTCCATTTCTTCTGGAGTATTCTCATTTTTTTTTAGTTCTACGCTTGTAGCACCAATTAAAATCACAACTACAACTACACTTAATATCCAAAAAATAGCAGAAAAATTACCTAGAAATATTGCATTATAAAATACTGCTCCGTAAACACCTCCAAGTATCGGCCCAACAACAGGAATCCAGGAGTATCTCCAATTCGATCCGCCCTTACCTGGGATTGGAAGAAGCGCATGAGCAATTCTTGGACCAAGGTCTCGAGCAGGGTTGATCGCATATCCGGTAGTTCCGCCTAGAGACATTCCAATTGCAATAATCAAAGCACCTACAATTAAAGGATTAAGCCCTTCTGTGAATTCATTCGCACCAATAAACATGAGTCCCATTAACAGTACAAATGTACCTACCATTTCACTAACTAAATTTGATAATGGACTGTGAATAGCTGGATCTGTTGAAAATACAGCTAATTTAGCACCTTGATCCTTTGTCGCTCTCCAATGTGGCAAATAATTCAGAAAGACGATAGCTGCACCGATCATGCCCCCAAGGATTTGCGCAAGTATATACACTGGTACTTTTGCCCATGGAAACTCTCCTGCAGCTGCGAATCCCAAAGTTACCGCAGGATTAATATGTGCACCTGTAAATTGACCTACTGCATATACCCCCATTGTAACACCTAGTCCCCAACCAATTGTAATAACTACCCATCCAGCACCTTCTGATTTTGTTTTCTTTAAAACTACTCCCGCAACTACTCCACCACCAAAAATAATGAGAATCATCGTACCAATCAATTCAGCTAAAAATTCTGGCATTTAAAACACCCCTTTGTCCATTTTTAATCTATCCATCTTTCAAGCTAATTAATTTCGAAACAAAAAACCCACACTCTAATAGACATACTTTCTCTAGGAAAGTACTATTAAAGTGTGGGTCTCTTCTCTCCGCCACATAATTAACTTATACTAACAACTTTACCTTATCCTGAAAGCGTTGTCAACAGTTTATTTAGTTGGATAGCAAATATCCTGGTTCCACTGTGTGCAACTCGGTGATATTTCATTCAAAAAAGTTAAATTTTTATCTTGTTATTTGCTGGGATGTTTCAAGGTGTTGAGTATTACTAATCATGCCATGTGGGTCAATAACAAACTTTCTGGATGCTCCACCATCATACGCTTTATAGCTATCTGGAGCTTGTTCAAGAGAAACTACTGTGGCATTAACCGCTTTAGCAATTTGAGCCTTGCCACTTAGAATCGCTTTCATTAAATCACGGTTGTATTTCATTACTGGTGTTTGTCCAGTTACAAATGTATGTGCTTTTGCAAAACCTAAGCCGAAGCGAATTTTTAAGGTTCCTTCCTTTGCATCAGCATCTGTTGCACCAGGATCTCCAGTCACATACAGACCGGGTATTCCTAAGCGTCCCCCCGCTTTTGTTATTCCCATAATGGAGTTCAGCACAATCGCAGGCGCTTCTTTGGCACCTTCCCCGTGACCACTTGCCTCAAAACCTACCGCGTCAACAGCACAATCCACTTCTGGTGTCCCTAAAATTTGTTCAATTTGTTCACCAATATCTTCATGCTCACGCAGATTTATCGTCTCACAACCAAAACTTCTTGCTTGCGCTAAACGTTCTTCGATTAAGTCACCAACGATAACTACAGATGCACCAAGTAACTGAGCCGAGTGAGCTGCAGCAAGACCTACTGGACCTGCACCAGCAACATAAACAGTCGATCCGGTTTTTACCCCAGCACTTACTGCACCATGATATCCAGTTGGAAAAATATCTGAAAGCATTGTTAGATCAAGAATTTTCTCCATCGCTTGGTCTTTATCAGGGAATTTTAATAATTGGAAGTCCGCATAAGGAACCATTACATATTCGGACTGTCCACCAACCCAGCCGCCCATGTCTACATACCCATATGCTGAACCAGGACGATCCGGATTCACATTTTCACAAATGTGTGTATCCTGTCTTCTACAGCTTGGACAGCGACCACAGGCAATATTAAACGGAACCGATACGATATCTCCCGTTTTAATAAATTCAACATCACTGCCTGCCTCGATAACTTCTCCTGTAATTTCATGGCCTAAAACCAATCCACTCGGCGCAGTTGTCCGTCCTCTTACCATATGCTGATCACTGCCACAAATGTTTGTTGAAATAACTTTAACAATCACCCCATGGTTACATTTCCTACCCACATTCAGTGGATTAACTCCGGGGCCATCCCGCAAAACCAAATCCGGATAATCAATATCCCTTACCTCTACTTCACCCGGTTTCACGTAAACTACTGCTCTATTACCTGCCATACTACCACTCCTTAAAATATAATAGTTTTAAAGGTGTCAAATAGATGCAAGCGCTATCATTCTATATATTATTCTAATCTTTATTATTAAATATTACAACTAATTAGTCTATAAATAATAGTTAAAATAGCGGGAATTATATACACTATTATTCTTTGCTAAAATAGCGCTAAACAACCAAAGTAATCCTTCAATGATTTGTTGGTTATTATTTTTAACTTTTTGTGTGTAAGGAGACTCCCCAACCGTCCCGAATCTTATATGCTTTGCTGATTTTCGTTCTTGCATGCTAATCACCTCTTAAGGTTAAGATATGTATTTGTATATTTCTTTGAGTTTACCTAAAAATAATGATTGACTTTCAACAAAAAACAGGCATCAAAAAGTTCCAATGAAAAACGGGATCTTTGATGCTTATTTTTGTATTTTTTGTTCAAAAAGGATGTAATTTATTGATAAATAGAAGTAAAGAGCCTCCTCAAGTGTGTTAAAATTTTATTGTACCAAAACAAAATTTATCAACACAAAAAGGAGACTCTTTATGTCTAATTATAACACATTTAACCAATCCATTTATACCGCAAAACGTTCCATTTTTCATTTTGCGTCCAAATTAACCCAAGGACTACAAAAACCAAACACAAAGATTTTATACTGGATATGTTATTTGGACTAGCAAAAGGCAGATCTGTTTTGCTTTCCAAAATTGCACGTGCTCTGGAAGAACCTATTGATACGTTACAGACGGTCAAGCGATTGTCCAATCGAATGGACGAATTTCACGAAACAAGCGAACTGTTAGAAAACCATGAGAAAATGATAAAACCTTTTCTACAAGAGGAAGACAATCTGATTTTGATGGATGATTCCGAAATCGGGAAACCAACTGCCATTAAAATGGAGGGACTTGGGCGAGTGAGGGATGGTTCAACTGGAGAGTATGGTAATGGATATTGGACAACCAACATGATTGCCGTGGCGCCAAAGACAAAGCATCCCATTTCGGTTTATTCCCATTTATACTCAGCGGCTGAAAAGGGGTTTCTCAGCGCAAACGAAGAAACGTACAAGGGCTTGGATCATGTCAATCGGCTAGTGGAGGAAAAGCAGGTAACTTTTGTCATGGATCGTGGATATGACAATGTAGAAGTCATGAAAAAGGTACTCAAGCAGGAGAATAACTTTATCATTCGGATGAAGAAAACGAGAGATGTGTTGTATCAGAATAAAAAATACAATATATACGATTTGGCACTCCGAAGAAAAGGGAAAATTAATTTTCGTTCCGAAATAAAGGGAACCGTTTATGACCTGAAAGTCTCCCACCTTACTGTGGAAATCCCTGCTCTAAAGGGGCAAAAATTCACGTTGGTGATCGTATATGGATATGGAAAAAATCCGATGATGCTGCTTACGAATAAGCAAGTTCGGGAAAAAACGGAGGTGCTATCCATTTAAAAAGCCTATATTACCAGATGGCGGATTGAAGAAATGTTTCGCGTGCAAAAGCTGGAATTTGACTTAGAAGATGTTCGGGTTCGTACCTTGCCAAGACTGAAAAGAATGTTTTTACTCGTGTCTATTATGATAACATTTATGACGCTGCAAGTAGAAAAGCAGAATGGATTTTTTCATGATGTAATTGAACGGGCAAAAGGTATTAAAGCAAAGAATAAAATTAAGATGTTTCTATATCGGTTTTCGGCGGGAATGGAAGCTATATTGAAAAAAGATAAGCATGGCGTTTGGCATTTTAAATATATAGAGAAGCAAGTGGGTTCACGACAGCTAACATTCCAACTCTGAAATAACTAATTGAATAGTCTGAAAAAACATACCACTATGTATGTCTATTTGTGTTGAGGAAAAATTGCTTCCTTCAATAAAACCAAAAGTAAAACCTTCTATAGGTCTGTTAAGTGAACTAATCCTGTTTTATGCGGAGAAAAAAGGTAAACTCAAAGTATATTTCAGTTTTCATTTTTATTAAAATAGGGTATAATAAAATTAGAAAAAAGAAATATACTAAATAATAACCGCTTGTGCTGTAACACCAACGGTCGTCTACAATAGCCCTTCAAGGGGGCGACTCACACAGTTTTTATGGTAATAATAACCACCCACTATGCTGGTCAGGCGCATGGGTGGTTATTTCTTGCGTTCTGACAGTAATACAATAATCAATGTTCCAAATGAAATCATCAGAACAAGAGATTCAAATACTGTCATATGGCATCACCTCCCATCCTGTAAAGTCAGGGAGTGAGACCGCACCCACGAAAGCCATATTGTACAACTATATTATAGCAAATAATATTGAGTTTTCCTACTTTTTTAAAAACAAAAACAACTTGCTGCCTCTAAAGATATTTCAGTTTTCATTTTGATTATACCATTCCCAAACTAATCTCTACACACCCTCTCCTTCAACACACGTTTAAATCGCTCCGGATCATCCACCCGAATGGCTACTTGATTAAATTTCTTTTTCATTCCCATGAATAGCGTTGCCTCAACTGGATGCTTTAACTTTAATATCACTTCCGGCTGTACTTGTTCAAAATCTCGTGCAATAAATTCAATCGTATCTTTGGAAGGTTTTTGCTGTAAAATCTCTGGTTCTTCAATCACTTCATCGATTTCAGTCCAGCTGATTTTCATTCGTTTCATGAGACCGAGCGATAGATACATCCGGTCACCTGTTACCCTTATCGGATTTAACCGTACTGCCTGGATGTCTGCAACGAATAGAATTACCGAATAGATGTTCAAAATTAATAAAATCACCGACAGGATAAGCGATTTGTCATGTAACCACCAATGAATCCCAATTGTTTCAAAAATTATTGCATGGATCAGCATCAATTGAAGGGCGACTAGACTCGACTTGTGATGCAAGGTAAAAGTATGATTATTTATTATTGGCTTTTTCCTATAGCTGGCAAACGCATAGTAAAACACCAACATTTCGGAACAAATGACCCGAATGATTGGAACATCATTCACTTTTTCATGAACTGCATCGGAAAAAGAGAAAATTACCGGCAGTGAACTTCGCTTTACCGAACGGATAATTCCCGGCAGATATTTAAATAGGGTTACAAGTAGCAAAATTTCCAGTAAAACAAGAAAACCTTCAATCCCAAAACCGATCCATGTTACCGCTTCAAATGGTGCTAAGTATTCCATAGGGATAAGGAAGCGCACGAGTATAAGTCCTGCAGCCATTGTCATGATGAAAAATTTCCAGTTCCATTTTTTGAGCCATGCAATAAGTAAAATCGGCGAGACCAATCCTAAATCAACCATTGACCCGATGACGACACCATTTGTACTCTCAGTTATTGCGTTGATCCCAAACGTTGTATGGTACAATGCAGCATTTGAACCTAATACAAGCAGTAAGAGAACAAGCCAGCCATGACGAAGAAAGTTCTTTTTTAATACAATAAAGTCTCACCCCCTACATTTTAATAAAAGTGCTAATTAATTATCTTATATCGGTAATCTCATAATCTTTCGGCATGTTTTGTATCTAGCTTTTAAACTTAAAACAATTCTGTTTCGATAACCGCCATATTCCATTCATGGATTTCAAATCCTCTGGCACCATGGATGATATAAGGATCCTTCATTACGATTTCCTCTACTTCTATTAAATTTTCTCCTTTATAAATAACAAGGCCACCAGCATCATCAACAAAAGGACCTTTAGCAAATATTTTCCCTTCATTGCCTCTTTGCTCTACATACTTTAGGTGATCTGGTCGGTACTGCTTACTTTTTTCTTCATCCAACATCGGTAAAAATACTGAAAAATATTTCATTATATCCTTCCTTTCTTGTCATCTATTTCTATTATATATGAATTTGTTGTTGGGTGATTAGGGATGTGGTGTGTATTTTGCCAGAAGTTGAGAGATATACCGTTCAGCTTGAGAGATATAGGTAGTGTAGCTCAAAAATAAAGTTTGATCAAAAATATCCCGTTATAACCCCATTTTAGGTAAAATAAAAAGAATCCTTTTTGAAGAGATATTGATCAAAATCGATTCTTTTCCTATGAATTAATATACATTTTTATAAAAATGTTTGATCATTTTCTACCTATGTTCCTCCGCAAAAGCGCCCTTTTGTTGAATATTGAAAGTGCGATTTAGAGTAATTACTTTTCAGTTGCTATGTTTCCCATTGAAATAGAAAGTCTGTTCCAACTATTAATTTGATTGATTATCAGAGCAAGGTCAACATACTGTTTCTCATCGTAATGTTCACGCACTCGTTGATAAAGTTCATCTGGAACACGTTTTGTCGGGATTAATGTTATATGCTCCGCCAACTCTAAGGCTGCTTTTTCTGCTTCTGTATAAAAATCACACTCTCCCCATGCACTAACACAGTATATTCTTTGTTCTGTTTCACCCATTTTTCGTGCATCTGCTGTGTGCATATTCAAACAAAATGCACAGCCATTAATTTGAGAAATACGAATTTTAATAAGCTCACGAAGTTTTCGTTCAATTGCTGTCGTTTTCGTGTATTTTTCCATATCCATCATAATTTTCATACCATCAGGTGCAATTTCATAGTAAGAAACTCTTTGACTCATAAAGCAAAACTCCTTTGATTTAGTATAAGATTATTATATCCTTACAAGAAATCTATACATAATGATTTGCTCTACAATCTGGCCCGATTCTGGAACAATTCATCACATTAATTGTATCAAACATATTTTAAAATTATCGGACTTTATTTAAAATGATCAGACTTTTTTTCAAAGCTACAGGTAGAAAGTTGAGCGAAACTGAGTGGAAATTGAGAGATCATCGAATCATAGGAGGTTATCTCTCGCCTTATCGTTTTTTCTCTCAACTTTATACAATTATCTCTCAACTTACCGCTTTTTTCTCTCAACTATATACAACTTTTCTTAATTTCCCTTTTCTTTCTCTCAACCAATGCCATTCGTCACTAACTCCCTACTTTTTTTGAACATGCCTCAGGTGTTCAAGCATGGCCAGCTTACTTTCCCCTTCAATCTGACAAAGTACACGGTTTATATATGGGGTTGCGAAATATTTTATGATAAACATATTGCTGATTGGTATTTTACATATTCCACCACTTCCAAAAAGTTACCTTATTTTGTCGTCGAAACTAAACCAGCTGCCATATCTTATGGGACTTCAACATTGGAACAATCTAGATATTTTACAGGCTAAAAACATTATGAGCGTTTATTAAATGGAGAATGAGATCTTTTACATTAGCATCTGCAGACAACAGCTCATTTAAAACCACTTACTTATACGCTTCTTTACTTGATCATGCGTATGATACTTCCCTTCATCAAGTTGCTTTAATCCGACGTCTCTTTTATATTGAATATATATTTCCTCCATAATATTCTCATAGGTTGAAGTTTTAAACCTTTAAATCCCAATATAAAGGAAAAATCACAGAACAAATTCATATGCGAATTGCTCTGTGATTTTGAGTATTGTTTAGACTGCTATTTTAGTTTTTGTACCTTAAAAGGGAACGTCTTAGAATAATTAGATATTGCTCTTTTTCTCAGTGTCGATTTGACTGAATCTTTCTTTCTATTAAACCAATATAACCCACAATACAAATGTAACTGCAATGGCAGTAACACCTTGCAAGAGAGTAGCGGCTGTTTGCGCTTTATATGCTTGTGTTACCGACATGCCACTAAATTCTTTTACAACCCAGAAATAACTGTCATTTACATGGGATACTACCATTGCACCGGCACCTATTGACATTACTACTAATGCCAATGGTACTGCACCATTAATACCCAGCTCAACAAGAAGTGGTGCCACTAATGTTGATGTTATGACAAGTGCTGCCGTTGAAGACCCCTGTGCTGATTTCAGAGCTGCAGCAATTAGGAATGGAATCAACAAGAACATTGCTCCGGTGAAAAATGCATTATCCCCGAAACCTTGAATGAAGTCAGCTACAGGAGTAGTACTGATTACTCTGCCAAATGCTCCACCAGCCCCAGTGATTAGTAGAATAGGTGCAGCTTCTTTTAAGCCAACCCCTATCCAATCAGACAATGTTTCTTCATCATATTTCGGTAGTAATAGGAAAGCCAGTAGTACGCCAATTAATAACGCAACAACTGGTGATCCCAAAAATAATAAGATATCAAAAAACGTCCCCGACCAGCCTGCGAATGTAATTACCGAACTAAAACCAATTAATAATATTGGCACAACAATTGGTGCGAAAGATTTTACTGCAGAAGGCATTTCCCCAAATTCTCTTACAATCTCATCATAGTCATATGCTGCGTCATCCTGATCTTCACCTTCTACTTTAATAGTTGTCCCAACTTTAACTGCCCAAATATAACCTGCAATGATCGCAGGGATTGCTACGATTATACCGATCAGAATAATTGTTCCAAGGTAATCTTCTGCCCCTATATTACCCGCAGCTGCTATCGGCCCAGGTGTTGGTGGCACCAGTGTATGTGTAGCAAATAACCCGGTAGATAACGCAACAGCCATTGATGCTACAGCTACCTTAGCCTTTTTAGCTAATGCTTTCTTTAAGGAAGATAAGATAATATATCCAGAATCACAGAATACAGGGATACTAACAATTGCTCCAATTAGACTCATAGCCATTTGTGGACGCTTTTCCCCAACAATTCTCAGTACAACTTCTGCCATTCTTAGTGCTGCCCCTGACTTTTCTAAAATTACACCGATAATTGTCCCGAAAACAATGACAAGACCAATGCTTGTCATTAGCCCGCCGAACCCACCATTAACAGCCTCGACTACTTCTGACAGTGGCAGTCCAGCAAGAATTCCAATACCAAATGCTGCGATAATTAAGGATAAAAACGGATGTAATTTTAACTTGGCAGTTGCAAAAATAACAAACAATACACCAACAATAATTAATAATATAAGACCGAAACCTTCCACTTTCTCAACCCCTTTTTAAATTGAACTAATCAAATGAATAACCTGCTTTGTCTGTTCATAAAGCAACTTCTCTGCATTTTCCATACATACATGAAGCGATAGTGGCTTATTCACAATAGAAAAACAGCCTGAAAATCTCTCCCTTAAAACATCTAAATCTCCATCAAGACTTCCTGAAATTAGAACAACTGGCACATGATACTTTTTCGCTAGTAAAGCAATATAACCTGGTGCTTTCCCGTATAGTGTCTGTTCATCACTTTGGCCTTCCCCTGTAATAACAAGGTCGGCTTGCCGAATTGCTTCCTCAACCTTGATCGCCTTAGCTAAAAGCTCTGCCCCTGAAACAAGATTTGCACCAAGTGCCAGCATGGCAAAACCAAGTCCACCTGCAGCACCAGATCCTGGAATATCTTTTAATGACTCGTTAATTTCTGCTTCTATTAAATCACCATAATCGTCCAAATACTGATCATATTGCTCGATTTGCTCATCTGTAGCCCCTTTTTGTGGTCCGTAAACAGCTGTTGCCCCCCTTGCACCACAAAGTGGATTATCCACATCACATGCAATCTTTATGGATGCTTTTGCTATTCTTGCATCCATTTTTGAAAAACTTACCTTCTGCACCTGTTTCAGGTCCTTCCCAAAAATCCCAACCTGTTTACCATCTGTATCAATTGCTTTCATGCCTAGTGCCTGCAGCATTCCAAGCCCACCATCATTGGTGGAGCTTCCGCCTAGACCAAGCACAAAATCAGTGCACCCCCTATCTAATGCATCGATGATGACTTCACCGATCCCATAAGAAGTAGTAAAATCCGGATTCCGCTTCTTTTGTGGAACTTGAACTAATCCCGCAATGCTTGCACATTCAATGATGGCTGTCTGCTTATCAACAATGGCATAGCTTGTGTCAAGTTTTTCTCCAAGTGACCCTGTACATGCTATCGGGATCCGCTCGCCCTTCGTTGCTTTAAGCATAGCCTCGAGCGTCCCCTCACCGCCATCAGCCATTGGCTTTAAAACAATCTGTGATGTGGGAAGCACTTCTTTAATTGCTTTTTTAATTGTTTCAGCTGCCTGGATAGAAGTCAGGCTTCCTTTAAATGAATCTGGTGTGACGACAATTCTCATAATGTACTCCTTTGTACGCTTCTCGTAGGTCTTATTATCATTTAACAGCATTTTGATAGCGTTTACAATTGGAGAAATAAATGAAATTTCTCTGAAGGTAATCAAAATAATTTGTGCATTTGCACAGTCATAATTGCCTGCTTCTAATTATTTTCAAAATAAAGGCATCTTGAAAAACACGTGGATCCAACCCTGTCTTTTCTTTCATTTGATCTAAACGATAATGAAGTGTATTGCGATGTATATGCAGGGAATTCGCTGTTTCTTTTATGGAGAAATTATTATCTAAATAGGTGTCAACTGTTTCAATATAGGTTTTTTCCATGTTATGAAGCAGATTTTCAAAATGCAGGCAAATATGTTGATATTCCTCATCAGAAATGGAGGTAGTTAATCGTTTAATTTTCCAATTGTCACTATAAGTAACGGCTGATGCTCCTTTATTAAAAGATAATGCTTGTTTTGCCTGATTATACGATTGTCTAATCCCTTTCAGCCCAAATCCTGACTCTCCTACCCCAATTATCAGCTCCTTTAGCTTGATTCGCTCGATAAGTTTCTCGACTTCCTCATTGGTTATGGAGACTGTAATGACTATCTGTTCTTGAAATGGCAATACAAACAGAACATTTTTATGGAGCGCAGTTATTCGGCCTTGTACAGTTTCTATTTTTTCCAGAACATTCACTCCACTAATCACAATCACACGCCAAGGTGCAGCTGTGTTTATTTTTAAGTTGTATATGGCTTCCTCTTCTAGTTTTTTCTCATTATACCCACTTGGATGAAGCAGCTGTTGCAGGAAGTTATTCCACTGTATTTCTTTAAAATATGCTTGTCTTTGAATATATAGTTGTTCCAAAATAATTTCAACGGAAACACGAATTAATCCCGTAATTCTGATAATCTCTTCAGGTTTCCCACTCACTCCTACTACTCCGGATATTTTCTCCTGGTGCATGATTGGAAGATTTGCACCAGGCATTGTACCAGGATAATGCTGTATATTAGTTTCCTTCAAAAATAACTTTGTATTAGTTTTAATTACTTCAATGGCTCCACTATGAATCTCGTTAACTCTGAGAGGATTTGTGCTTGCAACAATTCTACCGTCAAGATTCATTATATTCATATCAACATCGATATACTCGGCAAGCCGTTTAATGATTTCCTGTCCCAATTCACTAGTAATCTGCATTGTATTCCCCCTTTTAACTCCATCTTTCACCCCATTATTACAGGTCTTTCAGGTGCGCTTGGGAGAAACCGATATAAATTGTTACTCCATAGACATTTATCGTTTTTACTTGCTCGATTATCGGAGGAGGGATTTTCAAAAATATCCCTTAGACATCTATCGTTCTTACTTGCCCGTTATCCCCAACGATAACTTTATCCGTCATTCCGATAAACAAACCGGTTTCTACAACACCGACAATTCTTTTTAATGCTCCATTTAGTGTATCCGGATTGGATATCTGTTGAAAAGGACAATCCAGTATATAATTCCCATTATCAGATACAAAGGGCTTGTCCTCTATTTTTCGCAATTGAGGAACACAGCCTAACTTGGAAATAAGATCCGCTGTGATTTGCCAACCAAATGGCAAGACTTCTACTGGTAACGGATATTCCCCTAACTGTGTAACCATTTTCGTTTGATCCACGATAATAATCAATTCTTTTGCAGCTGCAGCTATTACTTTTTCCCGAAAAAGTGCGCCCCCACCACCTTTCATAAGCTGATAATTTTCATCTACTTCATCAGCACCATCAATGGTCAGATCAAGCCGTTTAACTTGGGAAAAATCAGTAAGCGGTACCCCGAATTGTTCTGCCCATTTCTTTGTTTGAACGGAAGAAGGGATCCCTTCAATAGTCAAGCCTTCTTTCACTAGTTCTCCAAGCTGATTAATCATCCAGTATACAGTTGATCCCGACCCCAGCCCTATCTTCATACCATCTTTAATGTAATTTACCGATTCTTCACCGACTAATTTCTTTAGTCTATCCTTTTCGTTCAGCATATGCTCTTCCTTTCCTAGAATTGGTTTGCTTATTGGCCATTAATGGTTTTCCATGTCCGCACTAAACCATCTACAATCAGCCTCATCACCTCATCGTCTTTATCATATTGATTATGTGATAGCGGATTCCAACTCGTTACTATTCCGCCGACATTTACTGCTACATCCCTCGTGACTGCCTTGTGGTATGCAGCATTAACTCCTTTTAATGGGTATGCAAGTACATCATCTTTATCATAAAAATTAAGCCATTCTCCTTGAATAGTCGGGTAAAATTTATTTAGCATTGGTGATGGGACTGTGATCGGGGAGCCAAAATCAATATAGCGTAATGACCATAATGCCATCGGACTACCCATTGAATAGAATAATGTTAGTGTTTCACATTGTTCAATAGGGGAATCGCTTGTACACTTTACTGTTTCCACACCCCTATTTTCACGCCTATATTGCAAATCATAGAAATAGTTACTGGCAACAATCGATCCTAAGCTATGACTGATAACGCAAAGCGGAGCATGTGGCCCAGCTTTACATCTTAATTTATTTATGGAGTTTGCAATAAAGGAATGGACTTTATCATAATTTTGATTCCCTAAAACTGTAGGTTGATATGCTATAGCATCAGCCAAAAACTCAATAACAAACCTCCTCAACCTAGAAAAACGAAGATTAGATGTTGCTTGTAAATTATTCCATAATTCCTTTTGTGCAGGTTCGAATATCGATGACCAAAATACCGATTCGAATACTAATTCCTCTGTTGCATTTTTTATGGACAGTTTTCTAGCAAATCTTGTAGCAATACGTTTTATTATTTCATCAGCAAAGTTTTCATCTGGAGTACCTGCGCCATGAACAACTGCAACTGCAATTTTTTGTGACATAACCAACCTCCTAAGGAATTTTAGTAACGTTGTTATCTATATATTACATAAAGATCGCATTGTTTATAAGATATAAAGTACCTAAATGTGATATAAAAATAAAAAAATCTCTCATCTAAAATTACTATGATTGTTTTTATGATAGTCTTCGAAGGTTTTCAACTATTATTCTCTTTAGATATTGATAGGGTTCACTAAATTGACAGCCTCTTTATTGCAATGACATCCCCCATTTTTCTATTCACTCTACGCCAAAAGAGGAGATTGATTTTTTTATATTTTTATACATAAATGAAATAACACTATTGAGCAACAAAACAAGAGCGCAAAATAATAGAGCTGATACAGGATTAATTAATTCAGCTCCAAATCCTGCATACCCATTAGCTACTATAACCACAATTCCTGTAAGTAAGATTCCTCCACTGCTTACACGCGCCAGAAATGGATCAGATGTCACTGTTTGCCTTGCTGCACCATTAACAACAAAAGCCATTGATAGAGCACCATCAAACAGAAACATTCCAAGGAACGCCCACCACAGGTTTGAAGAAAGCACAACAAGGACAACCCCAGATCCAGAAACCAACAAGATAGATCCATAGAGTTTATTCCAATGCACATCTTTTAGCCGATTCATTAAAAATATCCCAACAATATTTCCTGCACCAGCTCCAGCTAAAAGAAATCCTGTTTGTGCGGCAGATAATTCCAATTCTTGTTGCGCATAGATAATGACAAGTAAACTTATTGCATGCGTTGAAAAGTTAAGAATGGAATGATTCAATGTGATAAAGCGTTGTAGCTTTGATGAGAATAATAACTTAACTCCATGTAATCCCTGTTTGAAAGAACTTTTTGGATTTAATTCACGTTTGCTTTGTAACGGTTCTTTCTGGACAACGATTAAAAAGCTAATACTAATAAAGGAAAGTAAAAATGAAAAAGCGCCAATTCCTAGCGTGGCTGCAGCACCGATGGCAGTTAAAACGAAGCCAGCCAATAAGGGACCAATTAGTGTACTAACCGCATCAGCAGCTTCCATATAATTATGGGCTTCCACAAGGCGCTTGCGACCAGCAATACCAGGTAGCAATGAGCTAATTGAAATTCTATTAAACAAACTGGCTGTACCAGTTAGAAACAATATAGTTGAAATCGTCCATACATTGAATTGATCCAGACAAATAATGATGACAAGCATGAACATAGTCACCGTGCGTAGTAATTCAGAATACTTTGCAACCTCTTTCTTGGATTTGTTTTCAATCCAAACACCTGCTGGAAGGGAAAATAATAGTGGGGCGATTTGCGTACTTATCGCTACAACTGCAGCCTTAATTGGTGAATTAGTTATTTGAAGAACCATCCATGGTACAACAAGTTCACTGAACCTTCCTCCAAAAATAGAAACAAGTTGACCCAACCATAAAATAAGAAAGTTTTTTTCCTTAAACAACATGTTTACACCTCGGTTAATGTTTGCGAAGTTTTATTTGGTTCATTATTCTATTTTACATTGCAAACTTTCCTTTCTTTACATCGGATATTGTTTGATAAATTATCTTTTCCATAGATCGGCTTCTTAATATTTAAAATAGTAAACAAAATTACACGACTTCTATTTTAACTTGATCGTTTTTAGTTTATAATATTAAATTTGCTGTTTTATGTACTATAAAAACCCGAAAAATGGCTGTCCATTATTCGGGTTTAATTTACAATATTAAAATCTTTATCTTTTAGTCGTTTTAGGATCAAAAGCATCCTTTAAACCTTCACCAACAAAGTTTATCGCCAAAATGGTCAATGTGATACATACTGCGGGTGGGACCCAAATCCACAGTTTATTTTGCAAGACATCAGTTTGTCTTGCTTCCATTAACATATTACCCCAACTTGGTACTTCAGGCGGTATACCAAGCCCAATAAAGCTCAATCCTGCTTCTGCAACTATGTATGCTGCAAGTAGCAGGGTAGCTTGGACAATAACAGTTGTCATAACATTTGGAAACAAATGCTTAATAATAACTTTGGATGGTTTACACCCAATTGAAGTGGCTGCAAGAACATATTCATTTTCTTTCTCTGCAAGAATTTTACTTCGAACGATACGTGCTACGCCACCCCAGCCCAATAGGCTGAAAACAATAATTAAACTCCACATACTGGTTACTACTTCGTATTGGAGCATAATTGCGTTCAACACAATCGCAAAAACCATAAACGGAAGTGTTAGTATAAAATCCGTAAAACGCATTAAAAGATTGTCAATCCAACCTCCATAAAATCCTGCAACTGAACCGAAGAAAGATCCAATCAATGTTACGAAAAACATGGATAGTAAACCAATGGTAAGAGAGACTTGTCCTCCATATAATGTTCTTGTATATACATCCCTGCCATTACGGTCTGTACCCAGCCAATGGTCACTGGAAGGCTCCAAATTTATCCCTGTTAAATTAACTCTTGTAATATCCTCAGATGTAATATATGGCGCCAAAAATGATATGATTATCATAAAAACAAGAAAGAATAAGCTTATCATTGCTAGTTTTCTTTTCTTAAATTTCTTCCGGGCTATTGTCCAAGTGGAATCAAATTTTCGTTGGCTGCCTACCTCTGTGGACGTGTTTACTGCTGGTTCCATTAACAACTCCCCCTTAATAACGAATTCTAGGATCAACGACCCCGTATAATAAATCGGAAACTAGGTTACCCACTAAAGTCAATAAGGAAAACAGCAAGGTTAAGGTCATGACCACGGGATAATCTCTTGTAGTAACTGAATCAACAAATAACATACCAATACCCGGATATGTAAAAATTGTTTCAGTTATAATTGCGCCTCCAATTAATGTTGCTAAGTCGAATCCAAAAAATGTTACAAGAGGTATAATCGAGTTTCTTAGAATATGCTTATTATAGATAATAGATTCTTTAGTTCCCCTTGCTCTTGCACTTCGTACATAATCTTGTTGGCTATTTTGAACAATATCATTACGTAAAAACTGTGTATAAGACGCTGTAGAAAACAAGCCTAATGTAATTGCAGGCATTATTACATGATAAATCCTATCGCTCCAAAACTCCAATGTACCCTTTTCAAGTCCTGGAGTTATAGATCCATGAGATGGTAGCCAACCTAACTGAAATGCAAAAAAGTATATTGCAACGATTGCAATTATATATTGTGGTATAGCTATACCAGTGTAATTAAATGTTGCTATTAAATTATCTCCAACCGTGTATGGTCTTCTACCAGAATACATTCCCATAATAAATGCTAGTACATATGTAATAAATAATGCGGAAAGAGCAAGAAACAGCGTATTTGGTAACCGTTCGATAACTACATCTATAACCGGCTTTTTATATGTTGTTGATTTTCCCAAATCTCCTTGTACAAAGTTAGTGACCCATCTTTGATATTGCACAGGTATCGGATCATTGTATCCGAGCTTTTCTCTCATTTCTTCAATATATTCCGGACTTGTGTTATTTGGGTCAATTTCTCCCCCAAAAGGGTCCCCTGGCATTAGTTTAGCCAGGGAAAATACAATTACGGAGATAAGGATGAGCATAGGAATCATTGATAGTATTCTGCGTAAAGCATATGTTAGCATGTTCATTTCTCCTTATCTACAGTTTAAGTGCTAATTTACTCTGAGACATACCATTCATGATAATCTTTTAAACCACCTGCATAAATACCAACATCGTTTAACCGATCATTTATACCATATAAGTCAACATTTTCCCAAAGTGGTAGTCCTGGAAGTTCTTCGTTATATAGTTTTTGCCATTCAACATACACATTAGCACGGTAATCCTGATCAAATGATGCTTCACTTAATCCATCCTCCAGAAGGGCATCTGATTCTTCATTTAACCAGCGTCCATAGTTCCATTCAGAAGTACTATGCCATAATCCAGATGGGTCTGGATCTGTACCCACACTCCATGCACCAAAGAATACTTGAATGTTCTCGTCGTCATTGTCTTTCATTTCATTGTACGTATTGAATTCTATCAATTGTCCTGTTGCCAGTTCTGTTTTCAATCCAACATCGTTCCAGTTTTGCATAATTGCTTGAGAACGTCCTTCAAATGCTGCAGGACCTGCATAGTGTCCAAACTTTATGACAAATTCATCTCCATTTGGATCTTCTCTGAATCCATCGTCATTTGTATCCACATATCCTGCCTCATCAAGCAATTCTGCTGCTTTATCCGGATCATAGTTATATTGAGTTAGCTCTGATTCATCTGCAGCAATCCAATGTACGGAAGGAATTGGCGTATTCACAATATTTGCCTTTCCACCAAGATATGAATTTACAATCGCTTCACGATCGAGTGCATAAAACATGGCTTGACGCAATTCCTTGCTATCATATTTATCGTAATCATCTACTGCAGTTCTGGCTTCATCATCATAGCTACCAAATCGGAAACCAACATAAGAATATCCAAGTCCTTCTTGTTCTACTACGTTAATATGATCTAAATTCTCTAACTCAGGAATGTCATCAGGACGAACTTCCATAATATCTATCTCGCCATTTTGAAGCGCTCCTAACGTTAGTGAAGGATCGATTACTTGAATTAATACTTCTGCTAATTTAGGTTCTCCTTGCCAATAATCATCAAAACGTTCCAGACTAACATATTCCCCTTGAACGATTTCTTTTACTTTAAATGGTCCAAGACCTACAGCATTTTCTCGAACTTCAGGAGATTCCATTAAATCAGCTACTTCAATTCCTTCTAATTCTTTCTTAGGCATTGGAGTTGTCCATAGGTTTTCTAAGTTATTTACTCTTGCTTCTTTAAATGTAATGACTGCATTATAATCATCGACAAGCTCGAAACCTGTAACAGTATCTGCTTCACCTGCGCGGTACTCCTCTGCTCCTTCGATTTCACTGACATAATTATATCGTGGACCCTCATAATCAGCATGAGCAAGTACCTCAATTGCAAATTGCCAGTCTTCCATTGTTAGCTCTTCTCCATTATGCCATTTTACGCCTTCTTCTAGTTTAAAAGTAAAAACTTTATTATCCTCTGTTTCCCAACTTGCAAGATGAGGCTCGTATTCCAAGTCATCATTTACTTTAACCAAACCATCGGAAATAAAGGCAATTATTTGACTATCAATAGCACTTCCAGCAAAACCATCGATGAATAGCCCTTCAGGTGCCTGGTCTACAGCATATGTTAGCGTACCATTTACATCAGGTTCCCCTGTAGCTTCCCCTTCATCTGAATCAGCTTCATTCTCTGCGTCATCATCTTCTGCGCCATCATTTTCTGTAGCATCTGCATCACTATCACCACCATCATCTGATCCACTATCAGCACAAGCAGCCAATACGAGTGAAAACGAGAGTAACAATACTAATAAAAACCAAATTTTCTTATTCAATGTTTTTCCCCCTTCGTTTTTGTATTAATTATCTTCATATAAAAGACATGCGACATTATGATTTGGCCTCACCTCCTTCAATTGAGGTACAATCTCACTACACTTTGCCATCGCCACTGGACACCTTGTATGAAACACGCAGCCTGATGGCGGATTCTGTGGACTCGGTACATCTCCTTTCAAAATAATCCGCTCTTTTTTATTAAGTGGATTAGGATCAGGGATTGCAGATGTTAGTGCTTGTGTATACGGATGCAATGGTTCACTATATAGAGAATCGTTATTTCCTATCTCAACCAAATTTCCTAAGTACATAACGCCAATTCGATCACTCATATGTTTAACAACACTCAAGTCATGCGCAATAAACAAATAGGTTAAATCGAATTCATCCTGTAAATCTTTTAATAAATTTAGTACTTGTGATTGAATCGACACATCCAATGCACTTACCGGTTCATCAGCAACTATCAATTTCGGATTTAAAGCCAATGCTCTGGCAATACCAATACGTTGTCTTTGGCCACCTGAGAACTCATGTGGATATTTATAATAATCATCCTCACGAAGACCAACACGTTTTAGTAATGCTTTTACTTCTTCTTTTAGTTCTTCATGTGATTTATTACTAAAGTTTCGGATTGGTTCATCTACTAAATGACCAACCATCATTTTTGAATTTAACGATGCGTATGGATCTTGAAATACCATTTGAAAGTTCTGTCGTGCTTTTCTTAACTTTGATCCACTCAATTTCGTAATATCTTCCCCATCAAAAATAATTTGTCCATCAGTTGGATCCATTAAGCGTAAAATAGTTCTTCCAGCAGTGGATTTACCACACCCAGACTCCCCAACTAAACCAAATGTTTCTCCTTTTTTTAGCGTTAAGGATATGTCATCAACTGCCTTCACATCACCAACTTTTCGTTTAAAAAAACCAGCTGTAACAGGATAATATTTTTTTAAATTTCTAATTTCCAACAACGTTTCTTTTTCACTAGTTTTATGTTGGTTTTCTGCTATGATCGTTTGCTGACTCATAGTTTAACTTCCTCCTTTTCTTTCGCAGCTTCCTCTGGGTAGCATGTATCATAAAGGAGACATCTAGCAGAATGCCCATTAGCAACCTCTGCAAGTTTCGGTGTTACTTTCGTGCAGTCAGCAAATGCTTTTGGACATCTATCAGCAAAACGACAGCCAACTTTTGGCATATTTTCCAACGATGGGACAACACCACTAATCGTATATAATTTTTTAACTTTTTCCTCCATACGGGGGATACTACCTAAAAGTGCCTCCGTGTATGGATGTTTTGATTTAGTGAATAAATCAACTACATTGGAAGTTTCTACAATTTGACCTGCATACATTACAATAACCCTATCAGCCATTTCAGCTACAACACCTAAATCATGTGTTATAAGCATAATTGCCATGTCCTCTTTATCCCGTATGTCTTTCATCAATTCTAATATTTGTGCTTGCACCGTAACATCAAGTGCAGTTGTTGGTTCATCAGCAATTAAAAGTTTAGGATGTAGGGCAATTGCTATTGCGATCATCACACGTTGACGCATACCACCGGATAATTGATGTGGATATTCATCAATTATCTGATCTGGTCGAGATATATTAACTTGTCTCAGTAATTCGATAGCTTTTTTCCGAGCTTCCTTCTTTGAAATATCTAAATGGTTGAATAATACTTCTTGCAATTGAGAACCAATTGTAAATACAGGATTTAAAGCTGTCATCGGTTCTTGGAATATCATAGCAATATCTTTTCCGCGTATTTTATTCATTTCTTTATCCGTTTTCTTCGTCAAATCTTCCTCATTAAATACTATTTCTCCTGCTGCTATCTTTGAATTAAGCTTTGGTAATAATTTCATAATAGATAAGGACATAACACTTTTTCCGCAACCTGATTCCCCTACTACACAAACCACTTCTTTTGGTTTAATTTCAAAACTAACATCTGCAACCGCATTATGTAATTCACCATCAATGATAAATCCAGTGTGTAAATTTTTTATCTTGAGAAGATCGTTTTCTTGCTGATTACATATCAATAGTCTTTCTCCCCCTTTTATTAAGATATAATATTGAAAAAATTTCGTTAATAACAATTAAAAAAAGAATAAGAAGTATATAATAGATTTATTCAATATTTATTTATTTTAATAAAATTATATAAAATCAAACAATTTTAATTATAGTCAGAATTGATAAATGTTGATCTAAAGTTGAAAGATAAAGGCCTATAGTTGAGATAGAATGGTAAATAATTCAAAGATAATATATGAATCACTGACTTATCTCAACTTTCTTAGATTAAATCCCGACTTTTTTAGTTTTCTCAGCTTCCTCCGTTTGTCTGCGCAAATAATTATTCAGAAAAACATTCAGACAATTAAGTTCAAATAATAAATATGAATATCTTTTATTAAGATATCTGGCTACTATAATAATTTCAGAATAAGCTCTCTTCCTATTCTTCCGAAAATTTAAAACACAGCGAACGCTGATGATGGCTTCTAGTTAGTTATACTTTTTGCTCACCAATTTCATAGGGTTATCATATTCCAACTGCCTAATTAAATACAGAATTTCTAGGATGTTACCATTTTGTATTTTCTGAAATCTATTTGTAAAATTAACTTAATATTTATAAGTGATTATAAGTGAAGAATTTTAAAAAAGCAATAGTTTTTCAATTATTTCATAGGTACTATTTTCTAGTAATTGTCGTTTTCTGATTTTTTCAGCCTACTAAAATCTAGGAAAATGGCTTCAAATTTGAGGAAATGATTGATTTTTCTATGTATTATTCAATTGGTTTCAGCGGGTATTTAGGCTTAGTATAATGACAGTTTTTTTAAAAAAATGAAAGCTATCCTGTTTACAATTAATTTTTTCCTATTGGAGTGAAATAATGAAAGATATAAATCCGACTGTTATCATCAGAATTAATATGAGGAGGAATAACAATTAATCTTATAGATCTTCAATCCACAGAAGAAAGGATTACATTAGTAGAAAAAACAGTAAACCCTTTTACTGATAGAGCAAAAAAACATGATGAGGAAGGTTCTTTTCCATTTGCTAATTTTAAAGATTTAATTTCAGTTGGCTACCCTTCTTTAACCGTTCCAGTAGAATATGGTGGTTTGGGTATCTCTTTATATGAAATATTGAGAATGCAGGAAACGATCGCAAAATCAGATGGATCCACTGCACTAGCTATTGGTTGGCATATGGGGATCACGAAGCATCTTGGTGAAAATCGCATATGGTCTGATGAAAAATACGAAGCGTTCGCTACTGATGTTGTGGAAAAAGGCGCACTATTAAATAATGCTGCATCCGAACCAGCGACAGGAAGTCCCACACGCGGTGGAAAACCTGAAACTTATGCAACACAGGACAAGGATGGATGGGTAATTAATGGCAGAAAAACGTTTACCACTCCCGCTCCCATTCTTGATTATTTTGTTGTAAGTGCCTCGATTGAAGGAACAGAACAGGTAGGTAATTTTCTGATTAAGCGAGAACGAGCTGGCGTAGAAATTGATGAAACATGGGACTCAATTGCCATGCGGGCCACAGGCAGCCATGACCTAGTTTTAAAAAATGTGCATGTGGATAAGGATGACTTAGTAGAATACATTACTTTCGGAAATAAACCTGCTGCAGGATGGCTGCTTCATATACCAGCTTGTTATTTAGGAATAGCTAGAGCTGCTCAAGAGTATGCGGTAGATTTTGCAACAAGCTATTCACCAAATAGCATTAACGGCACTATTTCGGAACTGCCTAATGTAAAGCAGAAATTAGGCGAAATGGAGCTTCTCCTAATGGAAAGTGAGCACTTTTTGTATTCAGTTGCAAGGAAATGGGATAAAAGTAATAAGAAAATACGTCAAACAATGAAGACAGAGCTCGGTGCAGTAAAATTATCTGTTGTTAATAAAGCAGTGGATGTCGTAGATCTAGCAATGCGTGTTGTAGGCGCACGGAGTTTATCAAGAAAAAATCCACTTCAGCGCTATTACCGTGATGTTCGTGCTGGCTTGCATAATCCACCGATGGATGACATGACAACAATGCAACTTGCACAAAAGAGTATAGATAATAGAGGTTGATAGTTTGATTAAAAAATAGATTAATACTGTACCCCGGACTGGATAATGGTTCGGGGTATTTATGTCCCGCCGCTGACGTTTGACTTGGAGGGATGTCGGAGTTCTCCGGGTGATATATTTGTTTTCCGGACGATACCCCTCGGGCTCCGGGCGATATTCTCGGGCTCCGGGCGATATATTCTCGCTCCGGGCGATATTCCTCATTCTCCCGGCGATATATTCTCGCTCCGGGCGATATTCCTCGCTCTCCCGGCGATATTCTCGGGCTCCGGGCGATATTTCTCCGCTCCCGGCGATATATTCGTTCTCCAGGCGATATTTCTCCGCTCCCGGCGATATTTCTCCGCTCCGGGCGATATTTCTCCGCTCCGGGCGATATTCCTCGTTCTCCAGGCGATATATTCGTTCTCCCGGCGATATTTCTCCGCTCCGGGCGATATTCCTCGTTCTCCAGGCGATATTTTCATTCTCCGGGTGATATTTTCATTCTCCGGGCGATATCTTTGCTCTCCGGGAGATATCCGTACCGCTCCAACTGATACCCCACCGCTCTGGTCGATTAAAAACTAAAATCTGCCCATGTGGTGACACGTGCATAACCTGCATTGCACTAGCTTTTAATAGCTTCCCTTCGATAATTTCTTTTAGGCTTTCAAATTCCACTCCAAATAACGCAACTCCGAAACATATTTGAAATACAAATGTAAGATTAACAATTTCATAAAAAAGGTACTGATAAATAGACTTTACTATGCGCATAAGCGAATAAATTCTGATTCGACAAAATTCGAGCGGTTCCAGTGACCGCCCTAGGAGTGGATAAACATGAAAGGAATTATTCTAGCTGGGGGCAGTGGTACGAGACTTTCTCCGAGCACGGATAGTATTAATAAGCATTTACTTGCGGTTTTTGATAAGCCGATGATTTATTACCCACTTTCGGTGCTGATGCTTGGTGGGATCAAAGAGATTATGATTATTAGTACACCAGAAGATAAATCACGTTTTGAAGACCTGCTGGGCGACGGACAATCGCTTGGCATCTCACTTAAATACTGTGAACAAAATAATCCAAATGGCATTCCGGAAGCATTAACATTAGCAGAAGATTTTATTGGAAAGGATGATGTTACATTAATGCTTGGTGATAATATTTTTTATGGTCAGGGTTTTACAACACTACTTCGCAATGCTATTAAAAATCATAAACATGCAACTATTTTCGGTTATCGGGTGAAAGATGCCAGCAGGTTTGGTGTGGTGGAATTTGATCATCATCAAAAAGTAATTTCACTTGAAGAAAAACCAGAACAGCCAAGATCTGATTTTGCCGTGACAGGTCTATATATTTACGATCATAAAGCTGTCAGAATGGCTAAAAAGCTTAAGCCTTCAGCCAGAGGTGAGCTGGAAATCACTGATCTGAACAGGGAATATTTAAAAATCGGTCAGCTGAACGTCGAATTATTAGGAAGAGGATTCGCCTGGATGGATGCAGGGACACATGAATCATTATTCGAAGCGTCGGAGTTTGTAAAAATCACCCAGCAAAGACAGGGCTTCAAGCTTGCCTGCTTAGAGGAAATTGCCTTCTATTTAGGATATATATCAAGAGACATGTTATACAAAAAAGGTAAATCCATGGAAAAAAATGATTATGGAAAGTATTTAATGGATATCGCCGAACGGGAACATTCAGAGCAATACTGGGAGTCGATCGACCGAAATCCGATGTTGGGGCTGGCGGGAAATGAATAAACAAAAGCCAACTTTACTCATAACAGGTGGAGCAGGATTTATCGGCTCGAATTTCATCCATTATTTCCTGAAAAAATATCCGAATAGACAGTTGTTAAATATCGACAAACTCACTTATGCAGGCTCAAAAGAGAATTTACGGGAAGTAGAAAACGTAAATAACTTTCATTTTATACAAGGCGATATTACCGACGAGCTTTTAATAAGTAACATGTTCAGCAAATACGATATTGACGGAATTATCCATTTCGCAGCAGAATCGCATGTGGATCGTTCCATCATAGATGCGAAGAAATTTATTAAATCGAATGTTTTAGGGACAATGGTACTCTTGCAAGCAGCCCGATCTGACTGGGAATCAAAAAATGTTCTTTCAAAAAGACGCTTCCATCAAATCTCTACGGATGAGGTTTATGGTTCACTAGGGGAAGAAGGGAAGTTCAACGAGAACACACCATACGACCCGCGCAATCCATATAGTGCTTCTAAGGCAGGGGCAAACATGCTTGTGAAAAGCTATGGTTCCACGTATGGAATGAACATTGTCATTTCCAGTAGTTCCAACAACTATGGACCCAAGCAGCATGCGGAAAAGCTGATCCCAACGATCATTTCAAAAGCACTGTCACTAGAAAGCATCCCGATTTACGGAGATGGAAAAAATATTCGGGATTGGCTCTATGTTGAGGATCATTGCAGAGCACTTGATCTCATCTATCATCACGGGAAGCCGCTTGAGACATACAATATCGGTGGTGGAAATGAAAAAACGAATATCGAAATAGCATCGGAAATTTGTGAGATCCTTGATCAGCTTGAACCGGATTTAAGAAAAAAATCTTCATTGAATAGCTTTAAGGATTTAATTACTTTTACCGAAGATCGCCTCGGACATGACAGAAGATATGCCGTTGATGCAACAAAACTAGAAAATGAATTGGGTTGGAAACCGGTAGAACGATTGGAATCAGGCTTAAAAAAAACAGTGGAATGGTATGTGAATCAATGGAAAATTCCTCCCCATTAATTTCTGTCGTCATACCGGTATATGGCTGCAAAATCTGTTTACAAGAGCTTTGCAGTCGGATAACAGTAGCAGTGGAAAAAATCCCAGCCCAATTAGAAATTATTTTAGTAAATGATGCAAGCCCGGACAATGCGTGGGAGGAAATTTTGCAATTAAGCGCACGTGATAGACGGATAAAAGGACTGGATCTCGCTCGAAACTTCGGTCAGCACCATGCGATTACTGCAGGTCTTGACCATGCATTTGGAGATTGGGTCGTCGTTATGGATTGTGATCTTCAGGATCGCCCTGAGGAAATAGCCCGATTATATGAAAAAGCACTGGAAGGATATGAAGTGGTTTTCGGCAATCGTGTGGAGCGCCAGGATAAATGGTTTAAACGAAAGTCATCGCAAATTTTTTACCGTGTTTACGATTATTTTACTGGACATAAGTCTGATCATACTATCGCCAATTTCAGTATCAGCTCACAAAAAGTAGTGCAGAGCTTCAGGAAAATGCGTGAGCAGAACCGCTTCTTTCCATTATTTATCCAATGGATGGGCTATAAAACAGCGAGTATTCCGATTGAACATAATTCACGTAGAGCAGGGAAATCTTCTTATAATTTAAAGAAGCTGATCACACTGGCAACAGATGCGGTTATCTCCCAATCAAATAAGCCGCTTCGCTTGTCGATTCAATTCGGATTTCTGATTTCTACGGTATCCTTTATTTATGGCATGTATTTATTCGCAAGGTTTTTTTTCCTGGATGAACCTGTACAGGGCTGGACCAGTGTGATGGTTTCCATTTATTTTATCGGGGGACTGATTTTTTTTAACTTCGGTATCCTTGGATTATATATTGGAAAAGTATTCAACGAAACGAAACAAAGACCGCTCTACCTCATACGAGAAACAACAGAAGAAAGCGATAAAGCTAATGAACGGAGCTGATTTCATGGAAAACTATTTACAGCCAACCCCATGGGATAAACGAAATTTTCACGTAGAAACATACGAACTCACCAATGTAACAGAAGAAGCATTACAGCAAACGAATGCGGTGGAAGGACATTTCACACTAAAAATAGATCCCTTGGCTAATACGGAATTACTTAATAAATACGGATTTTATTATGTCGATACATTAACGGAGCCTGTTTGCAAAAAGGAAAATCTACGCATTTTTAAGCAGGATGGAATAAGTCTCGAGCGGAATTTTAATGCAACTGAAATGATCGAAATTGCAGAAGAAGCATTCACAAGCGGTCGCTTTCACCGTGATTTTAACATCCCGGCATATATGGCTGACAGGCGCTATATGAATTGGGTCAATGATCTGATTGAAAAAGATTTAATTATTGCCCTCCATTATCAAGGGGAGCTGGCAGGTTTTTTTGCCTATGAGGGTGACAAAATTCTGCTGCTTGGCATGAACAAGCAATTCCGTAGTAAAGGCCTGGCAAAAGCATTCACCAGTCATTGTGTACAGGAACAATTTAATTTAGGATACGACCGTTTAAAAACATCAATTTCTCCAGCAAATATAGCTTCCCTGAATTTATTTATCTCACTCGGATTTCGTTTGAGGAGTACGATCGATGTTTACCATAAATTAAATGGATCTCTCCCGGTTGGAGTGTAAGATATGGGCTATGTTTATATTTTTGGAACGATATGTTTTACCGTATATGGTCAATTGATTTTAAAATGGAAAATCGATCAGTCTGGAAGTTTGCCGGATGCTTGGCTAGATAAACTTACCTTTCTTTTGCAGCTATTACTGAATCCATGGATATTATCCGGATTCTTCGCTGCTTTTCTGGCAGCATTATCCTGGATGGCGGCAATGACGAAATTCGATATTAGCTATGCCTATCCATTTATGAGTCTATCCTTTGTACTTGTATTCATTCTTTCGGCATTTTTATTCGGGGAACCTGTTTCGCTGCAAAAAGGAATTGGTTTTCTTTTAATAGTATTAGGCATTATGGTGATGAGGTGATGAGGATGATTCCATTTAATAAACCGTGTGTGATTGGTCAAGAGACAATCGCCATCCAGCAGGCACTTGCCAATGAAAAAATTACCGGCAATGGCCCATTCAGTAAAAAATGTACCAATTGGCTTGAGGGGCGCTTAGGTTGTGAAAAAGCCATTCTTACCCCGTCATGTACTGCTGCACTTGAAATGACTGCATTGTTAACAGAGGTTGGTGAAGGGGATGAAGTGATTATGCCTTCCTACACCTTTGTGTCAACTGCCAATGCATTTGCACTTCGGGGGGCTTCCATTCGTTTTGTCGATGTGAATCCCCTCACAATGAACATTGATCCGGAAAAAATAAAAGCAGCGATTACAAAGCAGACACGAGCAATTGTTGTTGTTCATTATGCTGGTGTTAGCTGTGATATGGATGAAATTATGAAAATTGCGGAAGTTCACGGACTGTGGGTTATTGAAGATGCTGCCCAGGCCTTAATGAGTACTTATCAAGACCAGCCACTTGGTACAATCGGCCATTTTGGAACGATCAGCTTTCATGAGACGAAAAATTATAATTGCGGGGAAGGTGGTGCCCTTCTCATTAATGATGCTTCCACGATTGAACGGGCAGAAATTTTACAGGAAAAAGGAACAAATCGCTCACAGTTTATTAGAGGAAGGGTCGATAAGTACACATGGCGTGATATTGGGTCCTCCTTTTTATTAAGTGATATAAATGCGGCTTTTCTGTCCGTTCAGCTGGCGCATGCGGAGCAAATAAATGATGATCGCCTGCGCTCCTGGGAGCAATACCAGGAAGGATTGCAGCCATTAATAGCTGACGGGATACTATCAGGACCTTTTGTTCCGGAGACTTGCGAACATAATGGGCATATGTTTTATATCAAAACAAAGGACGAGAGCGAGCGAACTAATTTGATTGCTTTTCTTGATAAAAATAACGTAATGGCTGCCACGCATTATGTACCATTACACTCCGCCTATGCAGGGAAAAAGTTTGGAAAATTTATCGGTCAGGATAACTATACAACCAGCGAAAGCGAGAAAATCCTGCGCTTGCCAATCTATTATAAAATCGGAGAAGAGGCTATCACCCATGTGGTCAACACGGTATACCAATTTTATGAAGCGTAAATATATCCTGATTGGGTGCCTGATCCTTATTGGCTACCTGCTTCCCTATTATATTTTAGGTGAGGACACACATATTCGCATCCATGATAATCTTGATTCCAATATTGTCTGGTATAAATTGCTCGTGGAAAGCGGACAGATTTTCAGCCTGACAGATCAAGCCTTGCCTAATGTCATTAATGGACTGCCAAGAAGCGCCCTTGCCTCAGGATTTGACGCTATGGTCTGGCTATATTATCTATTTGAGCCGATGACAGCCTATACAATTGGTCAAACCATCATGCGATTTGCTGCTTTTTTCGGCATGTATTTATTGTTGAAAAAGTTTATTACTCGTGTAACGGTACCTGATTGGGTCACTGTTGGTGTTGCCCTTGGATTTGCAATGCTTCCATTCTGGCCATCTGGAATGCTGTCGATTGCAGGGTTGCCGCTTGCACTATATATCTTTTTAACGATAAGGAAATATGGGTGGCAAACACCGAAGCAGTATTGGGTGTTATTATTTCTTTTTCCGTTTTTTTCAAATTTCATTTTGACAATGGTTTTCTTCCTTGGTTCAGTGAGTGTGTTGTGGTTGGTTGATTGGATTCGTTTGAAGCAAGTGAACTGGCCATTTTTTATCGCTACTGCTTCCATGACCGTTATTTACCTTGTGAAAAACTATCTGCTTATTTTTTCGATGTTTTTCGATCAAGGTTTTACGTCACATCGCAATGAAAACAGCCTTGGACATAAAGACCTGCCCGGGACAATTGAATTATTTATCGATAATTTTTTTAATGGACATACACATGATTTAGCGATACATGCAATGATTATTATTCCTGTAATTGGGATGGCATTTTTAGTAGCAGCATATAAGAGTGAAAAGCCGAAGCTATTGCTTGGATTATTTATTTTTAATGCGCTGCTTTCTTTATGGTATGCATTCTGGTATTGGGAAGGCTGGCGTGTCGTCAAAGATAATTTCATGATTGCCAACACCTTTAATTTCAGTCGCATACACTTCTTCGACCCAGCAATTTGGTACATCTGTTTTGCCTTGGCATTAGTTGTTTTATGGAAGCATCTCCGATTTGGCAAAGTGCTTGTCGCCTGTTTGATTGTGATGCAATGCTGGATACTCTTTGATATGAATGAGGAAAGCAAATATAGCGAGATCGGTACACCGACGTATAAAGAATTTTACTCGGAGGAGCTTTTTACAGAAATAGAGGAATATATCGGCATGGATCAATCCGACTACCGTGTTGTCAGTATCGGCATGCATCCAACTATTGCACAATACAATGGATTTTACACATTGGATACGTACAATAACAGCTTTCCACTCGAATACAAGCATCAGTTTAGGGAAATTATTGTACCAGAACTGGAGAAAAGTCCTGCATTGAAAAACTACTTTGACACATGGGGTGGCCGGTTATATATGTATGTCGGGCAGCTTGGGAAAAACTACCTGTTTACGAAAAACAGCGGCGAAATGATTGAAAAGCTGGATATTAATACAGCAGCATTACGAGAGTTGGGCGGAGACTACGTGTTTTCCGCATTGCCGATTGAAAATTATGAAGAGAATGGACTGGCGTTTGAAGAGAGCTTTGAGCAGGAGGGGCTGCCTTGGGAGGTATGGGTTTATCGGGTGGAGTAGAGCGGATTGCTGTAAGGAGAGCGGATTTTTCTGCTCGATCGGTGAGGATATCTACTGGAGTGCGAGGGATATCACCAGGAGCGTGTGGATTTATCGACCGGAGTGCGGGGATATCGCCTGGGGCGTGTGGATTATCGCCAGGAGCGCGCGGATTATCGACCGGAGCGTGCGGATATCGCCGGGAGAGCGAATTTATCGACCGGAGTGCGGGGATATCGCCGGGAGCGTGCGGATATCGACCGGAGCGTGCGGATATCGCCGGGAGAGCGTAGTTATCGACAGGAGTGCGGGGATATCGCCAGGAGCGCGCGGATTATCGACCGGAGTGCGTGAAATATCGCCGGGAGAGCGTAGTTATCGACAGGAGTGCGGGGATATCGCCGGGAGAGCGAATTTATCGACAGGAGTGCGGGGATATCGACCGGAGATCGTGGATATCGCCGGGAGAACGAGAATATCGCCAGGAGAACGAGGATATCGCCGGGAGAGCGAATTTATCGTCCGGAGAATGAGGATATCGACAGGAGAACGAGAATATCGCCAGGAGAACGAATTTATCGTCCGGAGAGCGAGGATATCGCCGGGAGAGCGGATTTATCGACCGGAGTGCGGGGATATCGCCTGGGGCGTGTGGATTATCGCCAGGAGTGCGGGGATATCGACCGGAGCGTGTGAAATATCGACCGGAGAACGAGAATATCGCCGGGAGATCGTGGATATCGCCGGGAGAGCGAATTTATCGTCCGGAGATCGTGGATATCGCCGGGAGAGCGAGGATATCGACCGGAGAATGAGAATATCGCCGGGAGAACGAATTTATCGCCGGGAGAACGAGAATATCGCCGGGAGAGCGAATTTATCGTCCGGAGATCGTGGATATCGCCGGGAGAGCGAATTTTATCGACCGGAGAACGAGAATATCGCCGGGAGAACGAATTTATCGTCCGGAGAACGAGGATATCGCCGGGAGAGCGAATTTATCGTCCGGAGAACGAGAATATCGCCGGGAGAGCGAATTTATCGTCCGGAGATCGTGGATATCGCCGGGAGAGCGAATTTATCGTCCGGAGAACGAGGATATCGCCGGGAGAGCGAATTTATCGTCCGGAGAACGAGAATATCGCCAGGAGAACGAATATATCGCCGGGAGAACGAGAATATCGCCGGGAGAGCGAATTTATCGTCCGGAGAGCGAGGATATCGCCGGGAGAGCGAATTTATCGTCCGGAGATCGGGGATATCGCCGGGAGAGCGAATTTATCGTCCGGAAAATGAGAATATCGACCGGAGAGCGAAAATATCGCCCGGAAAATGAATATATCGCCGGGAGAGCGAATTTTATCGTCCGGAGAACAGAGTTATTTTTTCTGCAAGTTAGTAAAAAATTTTTTACATACCAGAACCTGCTTTTGATAGTAAGCTTTCCCGTATATATATAATTTGTAGAGATAAGCAGTGAATTCACTTATATTAATTGGTTGGAAAATGAAGTTTTATATAATAGACGAGAACTATCCTAAGTTATTACTATAGATTATAATGTTTTTAAGTGGGGAGGAAACAAATGGAGCAAACAGAATTACAAGTAGTTTTAGGTGCACTAAAAAATTGGATCAAATAACAGTACGATTAGAAAATCGTGTGGATGAGCGATTCGACAAAGTGGACGAATGTTTTAACAAAGTAAACGAGCGACTAAACAAAGTAGAAGGAGGCTCGACAACGTAGAGAATCGACTGGATAAACTAGAAGGACGATGGGAAAGCATTGAGACAAAGTTCGACAGTTATCGCATAGAATTAACCGAAGCACAGGAAACTGTTGATTTTTTAACAAGTAAAAATGCCCAACACGAAAGAAAACTTCGACAGGTTTACGGACAGTAATAAAATTCTTCTGAAAAAGTCTGTAACTATCAGTAGAAAAAATCCCAAAAAAAATGAAAGCCAGTTGCTTCCCTCTATTAATATCATTAGGAAAGTAACTGGCCATATAAAGAAATAATTTTCCTTTTAAAAATAAGCTTCTTGATGATGATTTTTTTCAGGTAAAACCCTACGCCGGATGATGTAACCTCTCAGCCATTCTCTGTATTTTAGCCATTGTTCCAATATCCATATTTCCTCCACTGACAATGACTCCGCAGTGTCTGGATTTAATTTGATTACTATAGGCAAACAATGCGGCGATTGCGGCAGCGCCAGCACCCTCAATTAATGTCTTATTACGCTCAAGCATATAAACCATGGCTGAAGCAATTTCCTCATCTGTGACGGTTACAATATTATCTACATAATCACGGATAATCGGCAGTGTTTTCTTCCCTGGTTGCTTAACCGCAATCCCCTCTGCAATAGTAGATACCGATTTTGCATTCCTCACGCGATTGGAATGGTAGCTGTCATACATCGCTGAAGCGCCTTCCGCCTGTACACCGATTACCTTTATATTCCGATTTACATATTTGGCAGCAACTGCAATTCCGCTGATCAGACCACCACCACCGATTGGCACAATTAGTGTATCCATTCGATCTTCCTGCCTGAGCATTTCCATTGCAATCGATCCTTGCCCCGCCATAATGTCAAAATCATCAAATGGATGAATGTAAACAGCACCTGTTTGCAATTGTCTTTTCAACGAGGCTTCATATGCTTCCTGGAAAGACTCCCCCGTCAATACAACCTCTGCCCCGTAATTTCTGGTTGCATTTATTTTGGCCAGTGGTGTTTTTTCTGCCATAAAAATCGTTGCGCATGCACCAAGTTTAGCAGCGGCATGGGCAACTCCTTGGGCATGATTCCCTGCAGATGCTGTAATGACACCTTTGTTCAGTTGTTCCTCAGACAGTTGCATTAATTTAAAGCTTGCACCCCTAAACTTAAATGCACCTGTTTTTTGTTGATTTTCCATTTTAAAATAAACATTTTTTCCAACTAATTTATTTGTAGTCTCTGATGTAAGTAATGGTGTCCGGTGAACGATGGAAGTCAACCGTTTCATCGCTGTATGAACTTTTTCACCTGTTAATTCGCAATCCCCAATGGATTCACTCTCCTTGTTTTACCTGATAAAATTGTGTTAGATTACTGTTTCATAAGCAATTATTTACCTGCTGATTAATTAAATTTACTTTTTCATAAGCGAATATTTACCTGTTACAAAATTTACATTACTTTTCACTAGAGGTTATTCACCTGTTACAAAATTACATTACTTTTTCATAGGCAGTTATTTTATCCTCGTGCTGCAATGTTAACGCAATTTCATCCCAGCCGTTTAACAGTTTTTCCTTATGATATGCAGGGATATCAAATTGTATTTCTGTTCCATCCTCAGCAATGATTCGCTGCTTTTCTAAATCTATATCCAATACTAATGTTGAAGTCTCAGCAAGCTTCATCCACTGACTTAATTGTGCTTCATCCATGCTAATCGGGATAATTCCATTTTTTAATGCATTATTATAAAATATATCCGCAAAGCTTGGTGCAATCACCACACGAAATCCAAAATCCAATAATGCCCAAGGTGCGTGTTCCCTGGATGACCCGCAACCAAAATTTTCACCGGCTAAGAGGACAGATGCACCTGCATATTTTGGATTATTCAATGCAAAATCAGAACGTTTTTGACCATCGTCATCAAATCGCCAATGATAAAATAAAAATTGGCCAAACCCAGTTCGTTCGATTCGTTTTAAAAATTGCTTCGGTATAATTTGGTCTGTATCAATATTTGTCCGGTTTAAAGGATAAACCAGACCCTTATGTTCCTTAATTGCCTCCATGAGTTCTGATGCCTCCTAACTGATGAGTTCCGAATAATTGCGAACATCTACAAAATGTCCCTCAATTGCTGCAGCTGCCGCCATTTCCGGACTCACTAAATGTGTACGTGCGCCATTTCCCTGTCTGCCTTCAAAATTCCGGTTTGAAGTGGATGCACACCTGCCGCCTGGTGGAACAATATCATCGTTCATTGCCAGACACATGCTGCAGCCTGCTTCTCGCCATTCAAAGCCAGCCTGTTTGAAAACGGTGTCCAATCCCTCTTGTTCAGCCTGCAGTTTAATACTGAATGACCCAGGTACAACGATTGCTCTGACACCTGTTTTCACTTGTTTTCCTTTCACAATAGACGCTGCTTTTTGTAAATCGCTTAACCTGGAATTCGTGCAGGAGCCAATAAATACATGATCAATCTCAATCGATGTAATCGGCTGATTTTCTTTAAGTCCCATATATTCCAGTGCACGTTCCACATCTTCTCTATGTTCCACATTATTTAAATTTGGAGTGGCACCACTCACAGGCACACACATTCCAGGATTTGTTCCCCATGATACCTGTGGTTCAATTTCTGCCGCATTAATGGTTACCGTTTCATCATAATGAGCTCCGTCATCAGTAGCCAGCTCCAACCACTCTCCAGCAACTTCATCAAATGCTTTTCCATCAGGTACGTATTCTTTTCCCCTTAAAAAATTAACCGTTGTTTCATCTGGGCTGATTAATCCGGCTCTTGCACCTGCTTCGATCGACATGTTACAGACCGTCATACGACCTTCCATGGAAAGTTTTCTGACAGCTTCACCCGTATATTCCAGTACATAGCCCGTGCCAAATCGGACACCGAATTTAGCAATGATTGCCAGAATTAAATCCTTCGCAGTAACCCCTGGTCTTAATTCACCTTCTACTTGCACCTGCATTGTTTTCGGTCTTTCCTGCCAGATCGTTTGTGTTGCTAATACATGTTCCACTTCACTTGTGCCAATCCCAAATGCGAGTGCACCAAATGCCCCATGTGTTGATGTATGACTATCCCCACAAACAATTGTTTTGCCTGGTTGGGTTAATCCAAGCTGTGGCCCAATCACATGCACAATTCCTTGATCAGGATGGTACATATCTGCTAATTTTATCCCATTTTCCTCACAATTTTTTCTCAATGTCTCCATTTGCTTTTGAGCAATCTGATCTTTAATAACGTCTCGATTTTTTGTTGGAACATTGTGATCCATTGTCGCATATGTCAAATCCGGACGACGTACCTTTCGCTTGTTCAGGCGTAACCCCTCAAAAGCTTGCGGAGAGGTTACTTCATGAACTAAGTGAAGATCGATATAAAGTAAATCCGGCTTCCCTTCCTCTTGATGTACCTGATGTTTTTTCCAAATTTTATCAACAATCGTCTCCGGTTTCCCCATTTCTACACCTCCACCTTCATGCATACATACTGCAAATGCTGTTTGAAACACTCTTTGTTGTTAAATTGTCCACTACGATTTCTGTTAATTCCTTTGTACCTACCTGTTTACCGCCCTTAATATGCAGGTCAGGCGTATGACATCCTTGTTCAAGTGTTTTTTGAACGGCTGCTTCAATTTCTTCCGCTTCCTCTTCCATACCAAATGAGTATTTAAGCATCATTGCTGCGGACAGGATCATTCCTAGTGGGTTGGCAATCCCTTTTCCTGCAATATCAGGAGCTGAACCATGAACAGGTTCGTATAGACCAACACCGTCTGATCTCAAACTTGCTGATGGAAGCATCCCTAATGATCCTGTCAGGACAGATGCTTCATCACTTAAAATATCACCAAATAAATTTTCCGTAACAATGACATCAAATTGATTTGGAGAAGTAATCAGCTTCATCGCAGCAGCATCTACAAGCAGATGCTCTACTGTGACATCTGGGTAATCCTTGCTTTTTTCATTAACAATTTCACGCCACATGCGGCTTGATTCCAAGACATTCGCCTTATCAACAGATGTCAGCAGTTTGTTTCTCAGTCTCGCACTTTGAAATGCTTTATCAATAATCCGTTCGATTTCACTTCGATGATAATAAAGTGTATCAACTACGGCATTTCCGTTTTCCCGTCGCTCGCTTGGCTGTCCAAAATATAGCCCACCAGTCAATTCACGAATGATTAAAATATCACTATTTTTAACAATCTCTTCTTTAAGTGGAGAAGCATTGAGTAATGGCGCAAACCCTTTTACTGGACGCAGGTTAGCAAATAGCCCTAATTTTTTTCGGATTCCTAAAAGTCCTTTTTCAGGTCGCATATGTCCTGGAAGGGAGTCCCACTTTCCTCCCCCCACAGCACCAAGCAAAATTGCGTCTGCATGTTGACACGCTTTAATGGTATCTTCTGGTAAAGGTGTGCCGTAGTGATCAATCGCATCGCCACCAATCGCATGCTGATGAAACGTAAAGTTATGACCGTATTCACTTGCAATAACATTTAAAACAAGCTTCGCCGACTCCATAATTTCTTTTCCAATACCATCACCTGGAAGTAGAATAATTTGCTTATTCATAATCTCCCCTCCTCATTTTTTTAAAAATAGTTTGCACTGAAATTGAGAGATTTCGGTTTGAAGTTGAGAGATAATCCCGTCAAGTTGAGAGATTTCGGTTTGAAGTTGAGAGATAATCCCGTCAAGTTGAGAGATTTCGGTTTGAAGTTGAGAGATTTATTCATTATTCAACAAGATCTCTCAACTTTGCGTGTGCTTCTCTCAACTTTCACTGCCGTCTCTCAACTTATAATGCTGTTCTCTCAACTTTTAGTGCGGTTCTCTCAAGTTCCAGCAGTTTCTCTCAACTCATAGTGTGCTTCTCTCAACTTTCACTGCCGTCTCTCAACTTTTAATGTAGTTCTCTCAACTTTTAATGTGGTTCTCTCAACTTTAAGTGCGGTTCAAGTTCCAGCAGTTTTCTCTTAGGTAACCAGCCCTTACGATTTAACTACTTGCTTTAAAGCTGAAGAATTTTTCTGTACCAAATAACGGTTCACCGCATTTAAAAATGCATTGGCAGATGCTTCAATAACATCCTGTGCGGATCCTCTTCCATTGACCGTTTCACCGTTGACAACAAGCTGTACACGTGATTCTGCCAGTGCATCTTTTCCCCCACCAACTGAATTAATTTGGTAATCTATCAATTTCAGATCCTCTTCAATTAAGGAGTCCAATGTTTTATAAAGTGCTTCCACACTCCCCTGGCCAGTGCAGGCTGTTTGTACCGTTTTTCCGACAGGTGTTTTCAGCGAAACAGTTGCTGTTGGTATATTTGCGGATCCATATTGTACCTGGAACATTTCCAATTTGTATTTCTCGACAGCTGATGTATCTGTTTGAATTTCCATTAATATCGTAAATAAGTCATCATCTGTCACTTCTTTTTTATGGTCTGTCAGCTCTTTGAACAGATTAAATGCTTCCTTCAGTTTAACCTCTGAGAGTTCAATTCCCAGTTCATTAACTTTATCTTTAAATGCATGTCTCCCTGAATGCTTTCCAAGGAATAACGTATTTGAATTTACACCAACCATTTCTGGTGTGATAATTTCATAGGTGGAAGCATTTTTCAGTACCCCATCCTGATGAATACCTGCTTCATGTGCAAATGCATTGCGGCCAATCACCGCTTTATTTGCCTGCACATGCATTCCGGTTAATTTTGCCACAAGATCACTGGTGCGTTTAATTTCATTTAATTTAAGATCCGTTTCATATGGATAAAAATCAGAACGTATTTTCAGTGCTACAGCTATTTCTTCCAATGCTGCGTTTCCTGCCCGTTCACCAATTCCATTGATCGTTCCTTCTACCTGTGTTGCACCATTTTCCACTGCCGCAATCGAGTTGGCAACAGCCATTCCTAAATCATTATGGCAATGGCAGGAAAGATTAACACGGTCAATATTTGGTACCGTCTCACTGATAAAACGAAACAGTTCCCCATATTCATCCGGTGTTGTATAGCCAACCGTATCAGGTAAATTAATCACAGTAGCACCGGCATCAATAACACGCTCAATAATTTGAGCCAGAAAATTCCAATCAGACCTTGTTGCATCTTCTGCAGACCATTCAACTGTCGGAAATTTTTGCTTGGCATAGCTGACCATTTCAACTGCTGTATCAATAACCTCTTCAGGTGTCTTTTTCAGTTTATATGTCATATGAATGGGTGATGTTGCCAGAAACAGATGCAAGCTCGGACTTTCGGCACCTTTTAATGCTTCCCAGGCAATGTCAACATCAGATTTCACTGTTCTTGCCAAGCCGATGACAGATGTATCTTTTATCGTATCAGCGATCGCTTTTACCGCATTAAAATCCCCTTTGGAGGAAGCGGGAAAGCCCGCCTCCATTCTATCCACTCCAAAACGTTCCAGTTGTTTGGCAATCTCCAGTTTTTCCAGTTGGTTAAGATTAACGCCTGGTGATTGTTCGCCATCTCTCAATGTTGTATCGAAAATCTTAATTTTTGACATGTTCCTTCACATCCTTTTGCTTGTTTTGTTTTCCATGCAATGGGTTTTTTACAAAAGGCATTAAATCACGTAACTCCCTTCCAACAGTTTCGATTTGGTGTTTATTTTCTTGTGCATTGATTGCGTTAAATTGTGGGCGGCCTGCTTGGTTTTCAAGAATCCAGCCTTTCGCAAATTCTCCTTTTTGAATATCTGTAAGAACATCCTTCATTCTAGCCTTTGTATCCTCATTAACCACTTTCGGACCGGAAACGAAGTCGCCCCATTGTGCTGTATCAGAAATCGAATAGCGCATATTTTCAAGTCCACCTTCGTACAGTAGATCTACAATTAATTTCATTTCATGCATACATTCAAAATAAGCAACCTCTGGCTGATATCCGGCTTCTGTTAGTGTTTCAAAGCCTGCTTTGATTAAGCTGGTAACCCCACCACATAGCACTGCTTGCTCGCCAAACAAATCGGTTTCCGTTTCTTCCTGGAAGCTTGTTTCAAGCACACCTGCTCTCGCTGCACCAATTCCCTCTGAATAGGCAAGTGCTAATTCCTTCGCATTTCCTGTAACATCCTGATACACGCCGTATAGTGCAGGAACTCCAGCACCCTCTTCATATGTTCGGCGAACCAAATGTCCAGGTCCTTTTGGTGCTACAAGGAATACGTCAACATCAAGTGGTGGCACTACTTGAGTAAAGTGAATATTGAAGCCGTGCGCAAAAGCGAGTGCACTACCTGCCTTCAAATTGGCTTGAATGCTTTCATAATATACTTTCGGCTGAAGCTCATCTGGTAAAAGCACCATGACAACATCTGCTCCGCTTACTGCTTCTGCTACTGAAAAAACGTCGAATCCATCCTGTTCTGCTTTTTCCTGTGATTTACCAGGTCTAAGACCAATCACCACATCATAACCACTGTCACGAAGATTTTGTGCATGTGCATGACCTTGTGATCCATAACCTACTACTGCGATTTTCTTTGCTTGTAAAACCTCTTTTTGGATATCTTTTTCATATAGTACTTTTGCCATGATAATCTTCCTCTCCACATTTAATTTTTAGATTGAAAATGAATGAATTTCTGTAACCTGCTGTTCTGGTTGATGTCCTCTTAAAAATGCTGTAACACCTGTTCTGGTCAATTCTTTAATGCCATATGGTTTGAGTAATGAGATTAAAGCATCTATTTTATCTGGTTTTCCAGTTACCTGGATCGCTAGGCTGTCTTTGCTTACATCGATGATGGATGCTCTGAATGGTGCGATAATCCCTTGAATTTCAACACGAGATTGACCACTACTACCAACTTTGACTAATGCTAATTCCCTTGCAACAATTGCTTTATCTGTTATATCAGATACTTTTAGTACTTCAATTTGCTTATTTAATTGTTTGGTTAATTGCTCCAGCTTTTGTTGATCACTAATTTCAACAACAAAGGTCATTTTAGAAATCCCTTCTATTTCGGAGGCTCCAACAGTAATGCTTTCAATATTGAATTGGCGCTTATTTAACATGCCAGTAATTCGATTAAGCACACCGCTTTGGTTTTGAACAGTAGCAGTTATAATTCTTCTCATTTCTCCACCTCCACGCCTATCATTTCATGAATCCCTTTGCCAGGAGCTATCATCGGAAATACTTTTTCCTTCCAATCTATCCGGCAATCAACAACTACCGGTCCATCATAGGAAAAGATATTTTCAAGCATTTCAGGCACATCTTCTTCTTTATCCACCTTTAACCCGCGTACCCCGAAGCCTTCTGCAAGCTTTACAAAATCCGGGTTTTTTGTTAACAGCGATTCAGAATACCTTTCCCCATGGAACTTCTCTTGCCACTGTCGCACCATTCCAAGTGCTTCATTGTTTACGATGAATACTTTCACTGGAAGGTTTTTATCAAACAAAACCGCCAGTTCCTGAATCGTCATCTGGATACCACCATCCCCTAGGATTGCAACAACCGTGTCATCCGGTCTGCCAATTTGTGCACCGATTGCAGCTGGTAGCCCAAATCCCATCGTTCCAAGCCCTCCGGAAGTAATCCAATTATGGGGTTTATCAAAGGAATAAAATTGCGCCGTCCACATTTGATGCTGTCCAACATCTGTCGCAACAATCGCTTCACCATTTGAAGCATGATGGATTTGTTCGATTAGCCACTGTGGTGAAATTTTATCCTCCGAACGGTTATACCATAATGGATAATTCAGTTTATTTGATCCTAACTTTTCAAGCCATGTAGTATGATCCGGTTGTTCAATATCACAATTCAGAATGGAATTCAGCGCTTGTTTAGCATCGGCAACCACTGGGATCTCTGTTGAAATGATTTTGCCTATTTCGGCTGGATCGATATCGATATGTGCCACTCGTGCATGTGGAGCAAAATGTTTCGTATTTCCTGTTAGTCGATCATCAAATCTGGCACCAATATTTATGAGTAAATCCGCTTCATACATGGCCATATTCGCTGCATACGTCCCATGCATCCCACCCATTCCAAGTGATAATGAATTATTTCCCGGAAAACTTCCAAGTCCTAGTAATGTATTTACTACCGGGATATCGTATTTTTCTGCAAATTCTTTCAATTCTTCAGCAGCATCGGCAATTGTCACCCCAGCACCAGCTAGTAATACGGGACGCTTTGCATTACTCAATGCACTTGCTAATTTGCGAATTTGCAATGGGTTCGGATTTAGCGTCGGCTGATAACCAGGTACTTCAAATTGGTTATCAAACTTTCCTATTGTCATCTCCTGGGATATATTTTTAGGAATATCAATGAGTACTGGCCCCGGCCTTCCGGTTGTAGCAATATGAAATGCTTTACTCACAGTAGCTGGTAAATCAGCTATGTTCTGCACCTGATAATTGTATTTTGTTATTGGTGTTGTAATTCCCATAACATCCGCTTCTTGAAAAGCATCTGTCCCAATAACACTTTTAGCAACTTGACCAGTAAAAACAACAAGCGGCAATGAATCCATCATTGCATCGGTAATTCCAGTAATCAGATTTGTTGCTCCCGGGCCCGAAGTTGCGATGACCACTCCAGGTTTGCCTGTGACCCTCGCATAACCTTCTGCTGCGTGAATCATCCCTTGCTCATGGCGAAAGAGGATATGTTCAAAGGGAAACTCATGCCGAAATAATGCATCGTAAATTGGTAAGACAGCACCACCCGGGTATCCAAATACAGTTTCAACATTTTCTTCCACCAAAGCTTTAATAAACAAATCTGCCCCATTAAGCATTTCATCTGTCGCAATTGCCGCTTGTTTTTCTTTCACTTTCATTGATCTTACCTCCCTCAAATAGTTAGAATTTAAAAAAGACCCTTCTCTCCCATAAATCTGCATGAATTCAGAATTATTGGGGAGAAAAGCGTCATCTTTTCACGGTACCACCCAGGTTTATAGCACTCTTGCGAATACTACCTTCAGAAGCTAATAATCAGCTTCTTTGATAACAGGTACATGTGAATGCACCTGGCCAAGTCTAGTTAGAGTAATCTGTTCAACTTAGCACTCAGGGATGATGTCAGAACAATATGTATTTCTAGGCTTCCAGCAACCCTAGATCTCTGTAAATACAATAAACATGTTCCTTTTTTCCCGTCATCGAGTTCGTTCTATGCAAATTTTAGTCAAGTAATAAAATTTAGATAATTTTTATTGTTTCATTTTTCGTCATTTGCTTAACTGATATATTGCGAATAATCATATAACGATTTTATGGAAAGGTCAACAGGTTTATTAAAACTTTTTTCGAGTTTTTTGATACTTTTGATTTATTTAATAAATTGGTTGCGCTTACAATGACGCCACTTCAAGGAACTGTAAAAAAATTAGTCGAATATTACAATTTGATTACAAATTTAATTTGGGCTTATTTTATGTTCGGTGAGTTGTAATATATTGGGTGTTATTAGCAAGTTGCTTTATGTGAGTGAGTAATTTTTTTCTGTTTGGTTGTAGGGGCATGCTTGCTCACGGACAGGTTGAGCGGGATTTGGGGCGGTTTTGTCCTTGAGAGGCGCTCTCTTGGACAGATCGAGCGGGATTTGGGGCGGTTTTGTCCTTGAGAGGCGCTCTCACGGACAGGTTGAGCGGGATTTGGGGCGGTTTTGTCCTTGAGAAGCGCTCTCACGGACAGGTTGAGCGGGATTTGATGCGGTTTTGTCCTTGAGAGGCGCTCTCACGGACAGGTTGAGCGGGATTTGGGGCGGTTTTGTCCTTGAGAGGCGCTCTCACGGACAGGTTGAGCGGGATTTGGGGCGGTTTTGTCCTTGAGAAGCGCTCTCACGGACAGGTCGAACTGGGTTTCAGTAGGTTCGGAAGTAGAGTGACTATTTATGCGTTCGGTTATACCAGTGTTTTCGGACCATTCGAGCGTGGAGAGACATTCTATTCGATGGGGTCGTCTTACCGCAGTCCCCAATTTTCAAGGATAACCAAAAAAGACCCCAGTCAACAAAAATCAACTGAAGTCTTTCATACTTTAATTTATCTATTCAAATAATCAGTAACAGCACCTTTTGATGCGCTTGATACATTATGTGCGTATTTGCCCAATACACCTTTTTTATATAATGGCGGTTCGACCCAATCTTTGCGACGTGTTTCTAATTCCTGTTCAGAGACTTCAAAGGATAATTCCTTTTTCTCTGAGTCAATTGTAACGAGATCGCCTTCTTTCAGGAATGCAATTGGTCCACCCACTTGTGCTTCTGGTGCAATATGACCAACCACTAACCCATGTGTTCCTCCTGAAAATCTGCCATCGGTTAATAAAGCAACTTTTTCGCCAAGTCCTTTCCCTACTAAAATACTGGAGATCGAGAGCATTTCAGGCATTCCTGGTCCACCTTTAGGACCAACATACCGAATGACCAATACATCTCCCTCGTTAATTTCATTTTTCATTACTGCAGCAGTTGCTTCTTCCTCTGTGTTAAACACACGTGCAGGACCAGTATGGCGGCTTACTTTTACACCAGAAACCTTTGCAACAGAGCCTTCCGGAGATAAATTACCTTTTAAAATAATTAACGGACCATCCTTACGTTTTGGTTTATCAAAGGACATAATAACCTCCTGACCTTCTGCAAGCCCTGGTGCATCTTTCAGGTTTTCAGCAAGTGTTTTCCCGGTAACTGTTAAACAATCCCCATGCAAATACCCTTCTTCATAGAGCATTTTCATTACAGCCTGTACCCCACCAGCATAAAATAAATCCTGCATAACAAACTTGCCACTTGGTTTCAGATCAGCAAGATGTGGGACTTCTTTTTGAATACGGGCAAAATCATCGATCGTTAAATCAACTTCAATCGCATGCGCAATTGCAAGCAGGTGAAGAATGGCATTTGTAGATCCGCCAAGTGCCATGACCACAACAATGGAGTTCTCAAATGCTTCTTTCGTCATGATATCTTTTGGATATATTCCTTTTTCCAGCAGGTTGTACACTGCTCTGCCTGCCTCTTCACTGTCGATTGCTTTTTCATTGGATTCTGCCGGATGTGAGGAGCTTCCCGGTAAACTCATGCCAAGTGCTTCAATTGCAGACGCCATCGTATTTGCGGTATACATCCCACCACAGGCCCCTGCACCAGGACATGCAGCACATTCGATTCTATTTAATTCTGCATCATCAATTTCTCCGTTATTATGTTTTCCCACACCTTCAAATACGGACACAAGATCAATATCTTTTCCATCAAGATTTCCTGGTGCAATGGTGCCACCATATACAAAAACTGATGGAATCTCAGCATTGGCAATTGCAATCATACAACCAGGCATATTTTTATCACAGCCACCGAACGCTACGAGTCCATCGAAGTTTTCTGCACCAACCACAGCTTCAATCGAATCCGCTATAATATCACGGCTCGGCAGGGAATAGCGCATCCCTTGTGTTCCCATGGAAATACCGTCAGACACCGTAATCGTATGAAAAAGAAATGGTACACTTCCAGCTTCCCTTGCACCATCTTTGGCTCTTTTAGCTAAACTGCCTAAATGTACATTACATGGCGTAACTTCACTCTCTGTATCAGCTATCCCAATCATTGGCTTTTTAAAATCTTCATCCGTTAAGCCAACAGCACGCAGCATAGCACGGTTTGGTGCCCTCATAGTTCCATCAAATGCATGACTCTTTATTCGTAAATCTTTTGTCATTATGTAATCCCACCCTTCTTTCGGATAATTATATGACTAATTTTCTTATAGTTCAATGTATTTATTTTATTTAAAAAATAAAACCATCTAAATCAAGTGGTTAAGCGCTTGCAATTATTTTTTAAAAAATGAAGTTGACCGTAGATAGTCCCTTTATAAAAAATTAAGTCTTGCGTTAATTCGGAAAATACCTTATGATTGATAGAAACTTTTCACAACAAGGAGATAGTGCCATGGAACAGACAATTCGTGTGGAATTAAGTGAGTCATTGAAAGAAAAGCCTAAAACAGACCAATTGGAGTTTGGAAGAGAATTTACGGACCATATGTTTGTCATGGAATATTCAGATCCTTTAGGGTGGCATAATGCGAGCATTTTACCATATCAACCCCTACAAGTAGATCCATCCGCAATGATTTTTCACTATGGTCAATCGGTGTTTGAAGGTCTGAAAGCCTATATTGCACCAGATGGTGACGCTCAATTATTTCGTCCGGAAAGAAATCTGCAGCGCTTAAATCGCTCGAACGATCGTCTTTGTATACCACCAATTGATGAAAACTTTGCACTAAAAGCAATTAAAGAACTCATCGCTTTGGAAAAAGACTGGATTCCTACTGCAGAAGGAACCTCACTGTATATACGCCCATTCATTATCTCGACAGAACCATATCTAGGAGTTGCACCATCTCGTCATTATAAATTTATCGTCATCCTATCGCCTGTCGGTGCGTATTACAAAGAAGGAATCAACCCAGTGAAGATTGCAGTTGAAAGTCAATATGTCCGTGCAGTTATAGGTGGAACTGGTGAAGCAAAAACCGGTGGCAACTATGCTTCCAGTCTTAAAGCACAGGAGGTCGTTGCAAAAGAAGGTTATGCACAAGTATTATGGCTTGATGGTGTCGAAAAAAAATATATTGAAGAAGTAGGCAGTATGAATGTATTTTTCAAAATTAACGGAGAAGTTGTTACCCCTGCACTAAACGGAAGTATTCTGGAAGGTGTAACAAGAAATTCAGTCATTGAGTTGTTGAAGCATTGGAATATCCCGGTTGTTGAACGTAAAATAAGCATCGATGAATTGCATGAAGCATACAAATCCTCACAGCTAGAAGAAGCGTTTGGAGCAGGAACCGCTGCTGTTATTTCACCAATTGGACAATTAACCTGGAGAAAAGAACACCTCGTTATCAACAACGGAGAGACCGGAGAATTATCGAAAAGAATATACGACACGTTAACAGAAATTCAATACGGCAGAGCTGAAGATCCATTTGATTGGGTAGAAAAAGTAAGTGAGCCGAGTAAGGTAAAGCATGCATAAATCGAACAGGCAAATCCCCTGAACCTAGTGTTTAGGGGATTTTTGTTGTGGAATCTTTGTTTTTTTGATGATGTGTCTGGACTCCGGCATGTATATTGGCTCTCCTGCCGATATATCTGCTCTCCTGCCTATATATTTGCTCTCCTGCCGATATATCCGCTATCCTGCTGATATATTTGCTCTCCTGCTGATAAATCTGGTCTCCTGCCGATATATTTCCTCTCCTGCCGATATATTCGCTCTCCTGCCGATATATCTGTTCTCCTGCCGATATATTCGCTCTCCTGCCGATATATCTGTTCTCCTGCCGATATATCCGCTCTCCTGCCGATATATCCGCTCTCCTGCCGATATATCTGCTCTCCTGCCGATATATTCGCTCTCCTGCTGATATATTTGCTCTCCAGACGATATATCCGCTCTCCTGCCGATACGTTCTTCCAATTGGTCTAACCAGCAGTATGGTCGGCATGCTTGGATTGGCACTTGCACCAAATTTTTGGATGATCCTGTTAAGCGTGCTATTTATCGGATTAGGTTCAGCAATTTTTCATCCGGAGGGGTCACGGGTAGCATATCTTGCTGCAGGTACGAGGAGAGGTCTTGCTCAATCGATTTATCAGGTCGGTGGAAACTCTGGTCAGGCATTGGCACCAGTTATTACTGCTCTGGTTCTTGTTCCCCTTGGACAGTTTGGGACGATTTGGTTTACATTAATCGCTGGGTTAGCCGTGTTTTTCCTGATGTATATTGCCAAATGGTATGCTGAACAAATGCAGGTATTGGCAAGCAATAGTAAAAAAAGCGATCAAAAAGAAAGCCAAATAGAAATGTCTCAAAAGCCATTAAGGGAGCACTCATTATCCTTGTATTTCTTGTGTTTGTCCGGTCCTGGTATGCGGCAGCTAGCTATTTCTAATTTCTATGCTTTTTATGTGATTGAAAACTATGGACTGACGATTGCAAAAGCACAGATTTATATTTTTACTTTTTTATCCATGGGCGCTGTCGGGACTTTTTTTGGTAGCCCTTTAGCCGATCGATTTTGGTAAGCGAAAAGTCATTTTATTTTCTTTACTCGCACCTGCACCAATGGCGTTAATCTTACCGTACGTCGGACCAGTCAGTTCCATTTTATTGCTAGCATTGATCGGATTTTTGCTTATGTCAAGCTTTTCGGTAACTGTTGTATATGCTCAGGAACTCGTCCCGGGGAAAATTGGCACAATGTCCGGGCTTATCGTGGGACTCGCATTTGGCATGGGCGCCATTGGATCTGTTGCGCTTGGATCTTTCATTGATATATTCGGATTAACAGCAACCATGATTGCTATTTCTACCCTGCCATTATTAGGCTTTTTACCCTATCTTCTGCCAACGGATGAAAAAGTAAGAAAATGGTATGCATAGAAAAAATATGAAACAGCTGTTAAAGGGAGAAGGCTATATTTTGTTAAAAAAATCATGTCTATTCAAAGCTTAATTTAACAGGATAAATAGTTTCTCAGGCCACAAAAAGATGGTGTCCAAGAAAATAATTGGACACCATCTTTTCTCACTCGCCTTTTTCATTATTGATGAATAAGACAAGCTTCTTGCTGGCTATTTGTTTCCGTTAGCTATATTCTCTTCGGCGATTTTGATCATTCGTTTGACCATTTCGCCTCCCACCGATCCGTTCTCACGTGCAGTCGTGTCAGCTCCAAGTTGTACTTGGAATTCATTTGCAATTTCCGCTTTCATCTTGTTCACTGCATTATCCGCACCAGGCACCAACAATTCATTTCTGTTATTGTCTTTAGCCATCTTTGATCACTCCTCGGGGTAGTTGAACAGAATCATTCTGTTCAGGTTTAGGATTTGATGAAAATTAGTTTTTATACTATCTACGTTGAGCGAAAGATTTTAACGAAACTTGTGGCAACTATAAATGTTGCGAATCACAATAAGTTCGAAACTTAAAATTAGCTTCTTTAAGTTGTTTTTAGTCATCACACAACCTATTTACTGCCTTCCCCGTCAATGATAGAATAATAGATGTGTCTAACTTGAAGGGGATAATATATCATGCATAAGTCATCACAACATCTTAATAAAACAACGATAGATTGTTTCAAAATTATTTTTGGTGCAACACTTGTCGCCCTGTCCTATAACATTTTTTTACTCCCATCACAGCTTGCAGCAGGGGGGATTTCCGGAGTAAGTACCATTTTATTTGAAGTGTACGGGATGAGTCCCGCATTTACTCAATTTCTCATAAATATCCCGATTTTTGTCATTGGCTGGATTGCAATGGGAAAAGATTTTAGTTGGAAAACATTACTCGGAACTTTTTGGGTACCATTTATCATTTTTCTCAGTGCAGATATTCCGTACACCATTACTAATCCACTACTAGGTGCTATCTATGGCGGGGTTGTTCTCGGTACTGGTCTCGGAATTGTTTATAAAGGAAATGGTTCTACTGGAGGTACAGCCGCCATTGCTCAGATTGTTAAGAAGTTTACTGGGCTTTCCAGTGGTTATTCCCAACTAATTGTCGATGGCTTTGTCGTTGTTTCTTCTATCATCGTATTCAATTTAGAGCTTACTTTATTTGCTCTCATGTGTATTTATATCACAAGTAAAACAATTGATTTTGTGCAATTACGGACTTCAGCATCGAAACTGATATTAATCATTACGGAGGAAGAAGAAAAAATTCAATCCTTGATCCATGACAGCATTGATCGTGGACTTACCAAAGTTCGTTCCGTCGGAGGCTACTCCAATCAGAACAAAACAATGATATTATGTGTCACCGAACAGCAGGAAGCAGTTCAGCTAAAAAAAGTACTGCAAAAAGAAGAACCGTCAACATTCGTCATTTTTATCAATGCATCCGAAATTTTAGGACGAGGGTTCTCCCTGGATAAGTATTATGGACAAAAATTATAATGTGATTATTAAAAACCATCTCCAACCAAATCACAAGTTGTGACATGCCGGGAGATGGCTTTTCTATTGACATTTTGCGGGCGGGCTTTCATCAGATCAGATGCAAAATTCACTTATCAAAAGAATCTGGATTTGTACCACTTCTGTCATTTATATTTACTTAAGTTTCGCACCTTGATAACTTAATAAAAAGAGCCTTCTTAAATAAGATAAAAAGACATAAAA
>NZ_BAAKSZ010000018.1:0-81364 GCF_059698015.1 Oceanobacillus sp. NCCP-135
GAAAATAAAATTTGCCTTGTCCTTAACACCTTGGGACACTTGCACTTTGAGACTTCGCAATTAGCTCCAATATTGGGCCTTTATATCCAGCCATGTCATAAATTAGAAAAAATCACCGAAATATGTTTGTTGATTTGGAATGAGACTTTCAAGCTGTTCGACAGTATTCTCTTTTCCCTGCAATAGACCAAGCTGATAATAATCCATTGGACGTTTAAACCCTAGAAGCATACCTGTAAGTATTTGTACGGAACACTGAATTGGGTTATGATCTTTATGCGATGGAAGGAAGGTTACATTATTTTTTCCATCTTCTACGCTTAGTTGATAGGTACCACTGTTTTCTGGTAAAAAGTCATCCATAATCGTAATCGATAATCTTCCATTGTTGTTAAATGGGTATTCTTTTAAAAATGCTAGTACATCAACAATACGTGCCATGAAATAAGGTATTTGTTTTTGTTCAAACCTCGGTTCATCCAGCAACAGTGCAAGGTTGTCATTTTCAGGGACGACAAGCTCCACTTTTTCCACCATTGAATCGTGATTGGCAATAAACTCAAGCAATAGCTTCCTTCCGTTTAAATTATTGAATACCATTTCTGTCACTTTGAGTATTTGCTCATGTACATTAAAAATTAAATATCCCTCTGCTTGACCTTGATCATTATAAGCAACTGCAATTTGATGCTTCTCGGTCAACACCCGCTGCTCCCACCATTTTTCATCACGTACAAGCATGCCATTAAACGACTTTGCATATTCCGTATATAAGTGATGCAGCAGAGGAATATCAGGTTGTATGCGTCTGATATAGCCTTCCCCGTCCCATTTCTTTTTCAGCCTATCTATGGGAAGCATATACTGCTGCTCTGTAAAGGCCTGCTCCCAGCCATATTTTCGATAAAATTTGAAGGAAAATGGATGTAGAAAGGATATACTTTGCCCATTTTCCTTCATATATTTCAATGCATGTTTCAGCAAATGCTTAACCATTCCCTGTCTGCGATATTCTGGCCATGTTGCCACAGAGCTTATCCCACCCATTGCAAATTCCTTGCCATTTATGTAAATGGATAATGGAATAAGGTGAAGTTTTGCAGCCAGATTGTCTCCCTCCATCCAGCCCCAGATCTTATGCCTCTTTACTTCTTCCTGTTTTTTACGCAGTTTTTCTTCAGATAATTCATATTGAAATGCAAATTGGGATAGGGAGAAAATCGCATCATAATGTTCTTCGGTTAATGTTTTGATGTTATTCAATTTGTGCACCTCCGGAAATTGTTCGGTAATTATATGATAATGGAAAGAAAGCCATGTGGAAAGGAATTGGTAGTAAGGTGAAACAGAAACAGCCCTTTCTTAGAAATCTTGAGAAAGGACTGGGTGCAAATGGTGATGATGGTTTTAACGTTTTACTATACTACAATAGAAATTCATATTGCCGCTTACCGTGCAATATTCGTCTTATTTGTACCACATCACCAATGACGACATAAAAAACTAGATAACTATGCACAACTAATGTTCGATAACCTTTTGCCCTCAGTACGGGGTTTTTCAGTAAAGGGTATCGAAATGGAAACTCCGCAAGTGATGCCACACGTTCTACGATCTCATCATACAGTTTGGTACCTTCAAAGTATGATTGCTCATTTATATAGTCGATAATCTCGTGCAAATCCTGTTTCGCAGTAGGGAAGATAAGTACCTTATATTTTGTCACGAATCTTTAACCTCATATTCCGAGCCACTTCCAAGAAGTCTTCACCAGCAGCACCGTTTTCAATTTCTGCCTCCGCTTCAGATAACTTACTGTATAACTCGATTAGAGCTTGCTGGCGCTCATAGTTCTCGATACTCATCACAACCATGTCTCCCGTACCATTCTTAGTGATAAATACAGGCTCTCGTTCGCTTCGACAGAACTCTGAAATCTCATTGGCGTTATTACGCAAATCTGAGATAGGACGAATAGTAGGCATATTTACTTCCTCCTTTTCAATGTGTTATTTTAGTTAATTATAGCACAATTAAGAGTAAATTATACACCATATTATGAGTAAATTAAATTCATATACCTTTTTGAAACAAAAAACAGGCTACCTCATCAAAAATGAAATAGCTTGTTAACGTTAATATATCCATGTGTTTCACGATAGGGAGAAAATCGCATCATAATGTTCTTCGGTTAATGTTTTGATGTTATTCAATTTGTGCACCTCCGGAAATTGTTCGGTAATTATATGATAATGGAAATGGGGGAAAGTGGAAAGGGTAACGATTAAAAAGCCCTCCTTCCAATAAAGGAAAAAGAGCTTTAGATTATAATGAACGTATCTACTATTTTCTATCCCAAAAACGTTGTTGAGCAATTGCAGAGACAAAATCCTTTCCGAAGTCCGGATTATTTGCAGCAAAAACGACACCGGCTAAGTTATTATTTTCTGACTTTTTAATATAAGACTGTCCGGTTGAGGCTATACCAATTGGTTTGTAGTGTTTATATGCTTCATTTAGGAAATTCATAATACTTTGATGGAATTTCGCTTCATTTTCAGTACTTCCTCCAACGATATAAATTGAATCATACAGGACCGGATAGGTTGAAACAAAAATCTTATCAACTTCGATTTTTGTACCATCTGCCCCTACGACAGTACCTAACTTTTCACTTACAAATTCTACAAAAACACCATATTGACGCAAGACGTTCAACGCATTTGTTACCTCTTCACCGTTAAAATCATTACCGATTAAAACAGCGACTTTTTGTGAATATGCATAATGTGGAGTGTTGGTCAAGCTAAGGGCTGGTGAGCTTTTTGTTACCGGAACATTGGATCCAGTTGGTGGATTGACACCAATGTTATCCGCAATGATAGTTGCCATCTCTTTATCAATGTTGGCAAACATCTCGACAACTTGCTGACGGACGGATTTACTTTTGACATAACCAAGGTGGAAGTTAAATGTTTCCACAATCTGCTGTTTCTCAACAGGTGACATACTATTCCAGAAAAGTCTTGGCTGTGAGAAGTGATCAAAGAACGATTCGCCCGGGCGTTCTCTCGTCTTATATCCATCTACTTTTTCAGGATAATGCGCATATCCACCTTCTTCAGGAGGGGTCTCTGCCGGTGTATTATTAGCTAAGGAATTTTTATGATAGTTTACTGAATCAACATCTATCCTATGTCTCACATCGCTTTGCCGTTGGTTCGTGTTCGTTTCGACAATAGGCTGGTTGACTGGTATATTATTAATATTACCCGTGCCAAGTCGGTGATAATCCGTATCCCGATAAGCAAAAGATCTTCCCTGCAGAACAGGATCATCGGTGAAGTCAATTCCTGGGACAACTGTAGACGGATCAAAGGAAGATTGCTCTTCTTCCGCAAAAAAATTATCAACCAATCGATTCAATGTCAATTTACCGATGATTTCAACAGGGACTACTTCCTCCGGCCACAATGTTGTATCATCCAGAATGTCAAAGTCATACTTGAATTCATCTTCCTCAGCAATCAGCTGCACACCAAGTTCATATTCTGGATACGCTCCTTTTTTAATGGAATCATGTAAATCCCGTCGATGGAAGTCCGGGTCAACTCCTCCAATAATATTCGCTTCATCAAGTAATAATGAATGGACACCAAGCATTGGCTTCCATACAAATCTGACAAAAGTTGATTTACCCTGTTCGTTAATAAACCGAAATGTATTAACAGGCCAGGCTTCCATCATTCTCCAGCTTTTCGGGCGACCTCGACTGGACATAAGCCACATAATGAAATGAGCAATTTCCTGATTATTGGCAATGTAATCCCAGGCATTGTCATGTGCAACAGTAGCTTGCGGAACGTCGGTTCTCGGATTTGGTTTTACCGCATGCACAAAATCAGCAAACTTCATGGCATCTGCAACAGCAAAGACAGCGAATGATAGTGCCAGCATATCGTAATTTCCTTCTTGTGTGTAAAACTTGGTTGCGAAACCACGTATATCGATGGCTGTATCCTTGGAACCCCTGCTTCCAATAAAGTTGGAAAACCGAACAAACACTGGTGTTTTGCAGCCAGGTTCCTGTAAAAACTGAGCTCTTGTGACATGTTTCATTGATTTATATAACTCAAATTCCCCATATGCCCCGTCACCTCTTGCATGAACCACCTTTTCCGGTATCCGTTCCCTGTTAAAATGTGACTGTTTTTTATAAAAGTGAAAGTCCTGGAACAATGCCGGTCCACGCTTTCCTGCTCTCAAAGACCACCTGTCATTCGAAATCTTTAACCCTGCATCACTGGTCAGTTTCTCCCCTGTGCCCGTATTTTTTTCACGGTATTGTTCCAGTTGTTCATCCTTTGGATCCTTGTCATCGGGCTTTTTATTTCTTTTTTCATCCACGCCATCACTATCCTATCATTAGTTTTTTCAATCCATTGGATACATATGCTTTATTTTTGAGTTTAGAACCGTTTTATGATGTGTAGGAATACATGGTTATTTGAATATATCGAGATTTTCAGGAGGGTGTTAAAACAAAAACAGCCCTTTCCCACGGATCGTGAGAAAGAGCTGTATAAATAGTAATAGTTGTATTAACGTTTTGAGAACTGAGGGAGGCAGTAAAATCAAGGCTTGTAGGTGTTTTTGTATGCTACTTGTATGTTACATGGAATTATCCGCAGGTTTTAAAAACAGTCAAAATTGAAATTGAACATACTTTTTATCTTTCGGGTTGTATTTGAAATTCAGGTTGTTGTAAACCTATCCATTCAAATAAATGACTACTTGCTTACCATAGTTACTGACTTTACTGCCAATTAGTGGCTTCGTCTCTCAAATATTGAATTTTAAAGTCTTCTTTCAATTTCATTCGTCCCTCTTCCGTCAGAGCATCGTAAGTATCCGAATGTAATGCTACAGCTAAAAAAGTAGTAGCCCGACTCATTGCAACAAAAACAACTCTCTTATTTATTTCATTATAATATGCAGGGGGTTCCAGTAAAGACGTGTAGCTTTTTAAAAAACCGAATTCTTCTCGAGAATTTTTATGTAGATACACCATATTGGCTTTTAAAGTCTGTCCTTTAAGGTCATGTATGGTTTTCAATGAATTTTCATGGCATGTTTTTGTCGGATTAATATATTCAATTTCTTTTAATTCTTCTAATTTCCTAAATAAGCTATTGCTTTTATTTATTCTAGAATTTAATCCAAAGACTTTGAAAAATAAGTTGATTGAATCTCTTATTAAACTGTAATCAACAGCACCTCTATAATATTGGATTAGTGCCTCATTTATTTTCAAATCATAACTTGCATACTCTCTTTGTAATTCCCTTTTAATAGATTGTATATGGAATTTTGTTTTTTCAGCTAAGAATCTATAGATTTCATTTTTAGCCTTTTGAAAAGTCGAGTTTAATTTCTGTTGATTAGTTTTATTAATCTTTCCATCCAATATTTGAGCATGGGATCGAGCTGCTACTAATATAGCCGTATCTTCATTTGTCATCAATATATCTTTTTGATTTAATATTAATTTGAAACCATTAGATAGTTTTTCGGGATTCTTATACAAGAGTAAAATCGGCTGTAGTGATTTCTGAGAATCAGTTGGTTTTAAATTATCCTGAAACATCTTATTTAATACAGAAGCAATATTATCACCAAAACGATTTGTTTGATTTAAGTAATATGTTTTAAATCCTTTGGTAGAAACCTCCGGATTACTATAAGCAATATGTTGATTTCTATCGCCTATCATTTGGAGTATATTTCCCTTCACCAAAAATATCTCTTTAAGCAATTGCAGTGCTAGTGGGGAGACATCTTGATATTCGTCCATTAAAAAGTATTTAAAACGCCCTTGAAGTCTCCTTCTAACACTAGCAAAGTTAAAATGTTTTTGTGCCAAGCAAAACGTGTCATTGACATGAAATACTCCATTTTCCCAACATTCTTTTTTGGAGATTAAATAGTCATTCTTATAATTTTCAAAAGCTCCACTTTGATATGTTTCTGCATTTAATTCATCTTCCTCATCAAAGTATAGATGGGAATTTATTAATCTATTTATTAAATAATTTGAATTCCGTATAAAACTTGGTTCTTTTGACCTTATCCAAAAATGTTTTTTTGCAAGCTCATTCCTAAAGTGCTTTTTAAGAATTGTTTCCTCAGCAAATTGTATATCAACTAAATTTTTATTTGCTCCTTTTAAAAAAGGATACATGCCATACTTATTAAAAAACTCATGTATGGTTCCTATGAAATGAGGATGAGGAATGTCTTTATACCCCAGCTTTTTTAGAACTTTAAGTATCTCATCTACTGCAGCATTGGTGTGAGTAATAACACAAACACCCGTTAAACTACCTTCTTCTTCGATTTTCTTCAGTAGTAGTGCTACCTTAGCAGCAAGGGCAGTAGTTTTTCCAGAGCCTGGCCCAGCTTCAATCACTGCGGACTCAGAATAGTGAATGAATTTCTTTTGTTCCTCATTAAATTTATAATTTCCCAGAACAATTTCCTCGACCTTTTTGTACCATTCATCTGAAAATGTGTCGTATGCTACTTTAAGCGTCTGCAATCCATTCACCGCCAGTTACATGCTTAATTGCATCAATTATATATTTTAATTCAGAATCGTTTTCTAACTTTTCTTTTTCATCACCTGTAAAATTTAAAATCTTTTCAGAGAGTCGTTGAGCTATCACTGCTTTTGAAATTGAATTAGTTAACACAAATTGATATGTTTTGGTTGCGCGATCATGAGTATTACTTATTTCCTTCCATGTTTCTAGCTTTTCACTTGAGGTCTTTTCATTTTTATATTCTCTAAGACCTACAATAATTTGTTGAAATTCATCTTTCAACATACTTTTGGAAATTGAATGTTCTAAAGTCCAAGGTTCTGCTAGAAATATTTTAATTGCTTCTTTATCATCTTGGTATTTTTCTTTTTTTTCGTTTTTAACATCATCACTAATTAAATCTATTTGTTCCGTAGTATATTCCCACTCTTTAAAATGCTCTTTCACCTGTTCATTGGTCCAATCATCATCAATTATATTTTTTATTTGTTGAATTGTTTGTGGTTTTTCAATTTGAGAGTATTGCTCTTTTGCTTCTTGTGACTTATGCGTGTAATAGCTCCTTGGTGAAATATCCATATCTGTTATCACAGATACAGGGAAATTCATTGATTCCTTTTTTCTTAAAAAAATGGGAATATAACGATTAAACTGAGTCCCTTGTACATTCACTACAGATATTCCATATTGATGTAAAGGTCTTCCAATTGCTTCTGCTATTGCTGGCACTAAAATGTTCTCAGCAAATCCTTCCACTAGGATTACCCCTTTTGCGAAAAAAAGGTTTGCTTTTGTTACGTCTAGAAAACGATCTAGGAAATCATAATCATCACTTTCAAGTTTAGTATATTCTTCACTCATAGGAAAAGCATTGTCGCTAAATATTAAAGTTAAATTCTCCAACTTTACAGATGCCGCTAAAGTTGGACTATGTGTCGTTAAAATATATTGAGCATTCAAAGAAGGATGATCGTCTAAATATTTTTCAAAAGATTTAATTACACGTAATTGAGCCTGTGGGTGTAAATGAGCTTCAATTTCCTCAATTAATGTCAATTGTGCACCTATTTCTTGCTCCCTTAATGCAATTAATTCTAATGCCATAAATAAGATGTTTGTACTTCCTAAACCACTCTTAATATCATTAAAATTAAGTTCTAAACGCCGTAATACTTCTTGAAAAGTAAGAGATTTATTTTGAATTTGTGCCTCTCTAGAGTCCGTCTTAGATAAAAATCTTTTTAAATGTTCATCCACTTTCTCTAAAACAGGTTCATTTAATTTATGTTCTAAACCACTAAATGCATTTTCAAAGTCTTCTATCACTTCATTTTTCTTACCTTCACTACGAAAAGCTTCTAGTCCTTCAATTACTCTGGCTACACGCGATCTATATCCGGGTTTTAATTCACTTTCGGCATCGCGTAATGGCTTCAAATATGTCACACGCAAATACTCTTGAGCAATAGAATGCATCCCCTGCTCATGGTTTATAGGTCCAGCTACAATATCCTTATTAATTTTTTCAATTTGATTGACATCTATGTATTTATTAGCTCTAAAGACAACTCGTAAAAAAGTGGTATCAAGTTGTTTTCCCTCAGTAGTTAGCCATTCAAGGAAATAGGCTTCCTCTTTATCAGACAAGTCACTAAATATGCATTCTATCTCTATATTATCTGTTCCTTCAGAAAAATCCTCATCTGTAACCCAATCTGACATTCTGCTATTTGTTCCTAGGACCATACGAATTGCGTCAATGATTGCAGTCTTACCAGAATCATTTTCGCCAATTAATATATTTAATCCTTTCTTAAAACAAAGAACAAGACCCGGCCTTCCATCTTCAGCCCCTTTAAATTTCCTCCAATTATTTAACTTTACTTCTTTAAGAAACAATAAACTTCCCCCTTGATAAAAATATTAGTTTCCAGCAAATATTCAGGTTAGCATAAAACCTATTAATTTATCATACTTTTCAATAAAGAAGGGAAGGGACAGAATAACTGATAGAACTCTCCTTCCCTCTCTAAACTAAATCTCAGCATACTCCGAAGTCTTCCTAAATTCCACTCCTGTATCTAGCGCCTCAAAGTGCTTTTCACCACAACGGATTTTAGCTCGTTCGTTGGGGCGAAGCTCTTGTTTCGTTGTATCACCTTTAGTTTCTACAATGAAATAAAGCTTCTCTTTGCCAAACTCTTCCTTCAGTAATGCCCAGTCGGGATTATAATCACCAAGTGGGGTCGCTACTTTAAACCATGATGGTAGTTTAATATAAAACTTCACATCTTTATCTTGTTCACATTGCTCTGCAAATTCCTTTTCAACACTGGAATCACAGATTGTGTAATTATAAAGGGTTCTTGTATCGTTTGCTGCGACAACATCATCTGAATAACTTTCGATGATCTCGTCTTTTAAAAATAGGCTTTGATCATAAGCTACTGCTTCTTTCATACGTTCATATTTAATGCCATTCACCATCATTTCTCGCTTAGCTGCATTAAGAATTCTTGCTGTCTCCATCATATACATTTGCGGATTACGTTTGAAATCGCGCAATGTGCCACTTTGTTTCAACGTTTCGATGATTGTTCGGCGTGTTAGGTTCGTTTCATTTTGTAAATACGATATAATATCAGGTGCTTCCTTGTACTGTGCATCTGATACTGCAAAACTGGCATAACTTTCTTTTGCTACTTCAATGCCAGACGCTTTGCTTTCCAGCTCTGCTTTGAAATATTGAAGCTTGGCAATTCGTACTTCCAAGTCTTCAGATAATGTTGTTGCTGCTTCTTGTATAAACTTCTCTGTATCAAAATTTAATGAGTAGGTTGTTCGGTATTTGATCTTGTCCCATAATTTCAGAAATGGTTCAGCTAACGCTTCTTTTTGTACTTTAACCGTTACACGTTCCCCACGGTCTTTAATATCAATTTTATTGCTATCAAACTGCATTTGGATTCGGTCACCAATTTGTTTGAGGATGGTTTCACTAATTTCAGCAATATCAGCAGGGACTTCCAACGTTCCCTCTTTCATTGCACGTGCTAGTTCTTCTGTACCTTTATTTTGTTTATTTAGGTATTCTTTTTCTTTAAAGAAATGAACCAGCTTTCTAGAATTCTCTTTACCAAGCACTTCTTTCAGTCCCGTATCTTCATCCTCATGAATAACGATTGTACTAAATACATCGTCAGCAAATACACCAAACGTCATGCCATCTTCCTCGTATTCTTGCTGTAAACCACGTGCAAACTCATCATAGCTTTCATTTGCCATTACCGTTAATGTATTTACATCAAACCCTGGTACGCGAACACCTTGTTGGTTCACTGCAATGCGGAGGCCTCGTCCAATTTTCTGACGCTTTGTGATGGTATCTTTAGATTCAATTAGCGTACAGATTTGAAAAACATTCGGGTTATCCCACCCCTCTTTTAAAGCCGAATGGGAAAAAATGAATCTCAGTTTGTTGGCACGCTTTGTCTGTCCTTTTTCTTCATCATAAAAAGTGAGCAATTGCTCTTTATCTTTCATAATGATTTCATAGGCTGTTTCATCATCCGCACTCGATCCACCTGTATTTTTATACTTCTTACCACTCTTATCCGCTGCAAAATAACCATCGTGTACTTCATTTACTGGAATATGATAATCTCTTAATTCCTTATAACGAGGGTTCTTAATAGCATCTTGGTATTCCTCTTCAAATATTTTTGCATACTCACCAGGCAGGGGATTGTTATCTTTATCGTACTGTCTATAATTAGCAACATTATCAATAAAGAAAAGACTTAACACTTTAATTCCTAGCTTATTTAAACGAAGTTCACGGCCTAAATGTTCATCAATCGTTTTTCGAATCTGTCCCCGCTTAATTTGATTGTCTATCGCAAACATATCACTCAAACGAAGGTGAGATGGTTCTCCAGAAAACTCGATTGATTCATTACCAGGTTCCGCGGATAAATGCTGTACAAACCCCACTTTTTCATAGGCTGCAATTCGCTTTGATTTTATGTACAGATCATCACCCTGTTTCAATTTCACTTCTTTTTTGGTGACATCATTTTTTGACTTCACATACATCTCAACAGTTGCAGTAATCCCTGATTTTAAAGCCTTCACATTAATCAATCGGATATATGCGTCATTACCATATGAATCATTGCGAATACCAGCTACCTCAATTTGTTTCACTAACTTCTGTTGGTAGGACTCTACGGGACCCAGTTTATAAAGTAATGGATAGCTTTTATTCCGATGTGTTGCGGAATAGCGAAATACAGTTGCCGGATTAAGCGCCTTAATAGCCGCCTGGGCATTTTCGGTGTTATCCACACTTTGTGGCTCATCAATAATAATAATCGGATTTGTTTCAGCTATTAACTCAATTGGAGCAACTCCGCCCATATCTTCTATATCATCACGATAAATGATATTCTTCGTGCCTTTTCGCTCTTCTCGATTAGAAAAAGCTTGGATGTTGATAACCATAACTTCAATATTGTCATTTTGAGCAAAGTTCTTTATTTCTCCAAGCTTTGAACTGTTGTATGCAAAGGTATTATATGATTTATCCTTTAATACGGGTTGAAAGGTATCTTTTGTGATCTGATATGTCTTCATAACCCCTTCACGTATTGCAACAGAAGGGACGACAATCACAAACTTTTTAAAACCATAAAACTCATTCAATTTTAAAATGGTCTTCAAATATACAAATGTCTTCCCTGTACCTGTTTCCATTTCAATATTAAACTGCGGGAAAGAATCGGATAACTTATCTGCCGTCGGAATCTCATTATCTATTTGGATTTGCTGAACATTTTGCAGCATCTTAGCCGGATTATAAATAATATTATTTGCAATTCCTTGTTCCGTAAACAAACTCCCCTGAAGACTATTATTTGTAATCGTAAATCGTGATTGGCGAATCTGGTGTCCTTCAAACACACGTGTTACTGCCTCAATGGCGTCTTCCTGATACTGAAGTTCTTTAAATTGAATTTGCACTATGATCACCTCTTTCCTATATCGTCATCAGCTGTTCGTTCTGATATCCTGCATCTTCCAGTAGTTTAAAGCAGTTCAATTTTTCAGAGTCATTACCATGGAAACCATGATCTGCAAGCACAACGGAACTTGTCTCAATTCCATATTCATTCCGTTTATCAATGATTGCCTGCGCAATCGTTGTGTCTATCTTTCCATCTAAACAAATAAATAGATTGCCAAATGCAATATCGTATATGTTCTTGTCATCTACTTGAAAGCTATTTATTGGATAAGTGAGTTCGAGACCGTATTTCAACATAATTTCATAGACCACATCTAGTTCCGTGCGATCTGGAACAAACATATTATCATAGGAAGTAATTTGTCCTTCCAATTCCTCAAAATCAAAATTCCATTCACGGATATTGGACTTATCTAATTTTAAAACTTTAAAACCAATATCTAAGGTATCTGCTTTATCTGGATGCTCTTCAATGATTTTCTCCCCAGCACGACGAATTCGTTCTTGTCCGATATCAGAAATTGTTTTATAACCAGCTTTGTATGCCTCTGATTTCTCTTCAACTTCTTCCGGTAATTGCACCATGATAAATCTACGATTACCACCATCTTCGGCATTTAATTTCGTAACTGCGTGTGCAGTTGTTGCTGAACCGGAAAAGAAATCAAGCACATAGTCATTATCATTAGTCGCTATTTTAATAAATGTTTTAATTAATTGGGTTGGTTTTACAAAATCAAAAACTCTTTTATTAAATAAATTATCTATCTCATTACTACCTCTTTGATTTGTACCAAAATCCTTTGTTAACCAATCACTGATGATTTGCCCTTCAACTTCGTGTAAGTATCTTTTTCCATACGGCGTTGCATTATTAGCCCAGTATATTTTCCCTTCAGAATTTAATTTATTAAACTCATCTTTTTCCACCATCCACGGACCTTCTAGCACATCCCCGTTTGGAGATGCAATTTTATAGAATTTCTTACCTCTACTTTTATCTAGTATATTTTTTCTTCTAAATGAACCGAACTTATCACTATAGTTATATTCTTTTTTCGCTACATCAGATAATGGCATTTTATTCAATTTAAATCCTTCTGCCAATCGATTTTTGCAATAACATAATATATATTCTTTAACTTTTGCAATGTAGCCTATATTTGCCTGATTATCAGTTCTTCTCCAAGAAAAATTTGCTAACAGATTTTCTTCACCAAATATTTCATTACAGATTTTCATTAAATTCTCTATTTCATGATCATCAATACTTATAAAAATAACTCCATCATCTTTAAGAAGGTTCCTCGCTAATTTCAGTCTTGGATACATCATATTCAACCAATCAGTATGGTACCTTCCATTAGTCTCCGTGTTTGTTAACATTTTATTTCCTTCGCCATCTACTTGACCTGTCTGCTCCAAGTAATTTTGTATATTATCTTTAAAATCATCTTCATAAACAAAATCATTTCCTGTATTATAAGGTGGATCTATGTAAATCATTTTAATCTTTCCGTTATAAGACTTCTGCAATAGCTTTAATACTTCCAGGTTATCTCCTTCAATATAAAGGTTTTCAGTCGTATCAAAATTTTTACTGGCTTCTTTATCAGGACGTAGCGTTCCTTTGGACGGTTGTTGTGATCCCAGTAGAGATTCCTTTTTTCCATGCCATTCGAATTTATAACGTTCGTTTCTATCGTCTATTTCTTCCCCAAGAACTGTTTTAAGCATGTCAAAATCCACTTTTCCTTCAGTGACTATTTCCGGAAATAGTTCCTTCATCTTTTCGATATTCGCCTGGGTTAAATCTGTTGAACCAGATGAGATACGATTGTTATCCATTATTTTCCCCCTTAATATATTTTTCTTTTTTTTCTTTTAATATATTGGCTTTCATTTGCCATTCAATTCGTTTGTTCATTTGGGTTTCCTTTTTAGCTTTGCTGATGCAGAAGGCGATTTCCTTTTCTAGTGCAATGATTTTATCGAGCGTAACAATATTATTTGTAAGTTCTTGATCAGTAACCGCTTCATACCTCTCTTTTAGCTCAATATGCACCATTTGGTTTAGCAGATTTTCATAAAATGCCTTCAAGTTATAGTTATCGGCTCTAGAAAAAGCCCAGTTAGTTAAATATAACTTTTCGTCAATTTCCGGATTGGAGCTAAACACATCCTGCATTTTCAGTAATCCTGTTTTTTCGATTTTCTCATGGATTGCACCTATCCATAAAATTTCTTTATTTGTGACAAAACGGATAAGAAGTGGATAAGGCATTGCTTCAGCAATAATACGATATATCCGCTTTGCACCTTTTACGTCATTCATTTTAATTTGAAAATAATGTATCTCTTGATAATTTTTTTGCTCATCTTCGTATGCTGGTATATTCGTAGTATGGGTGTTTATTGTTGCAAGTAAGCGTACACCATGTGGCTCCACTGATGCTTGAAAAAACTTCTTATCCTTCGTCTCAAAGCGTGGAGCTAATCTGTTAAAGGGAAAAGTCCGTAAAATATGCGTCTCTTTCGGTAATTCAAGTGCTTGCAAGATTTCTTTTTCTCCCATTACACTTCCTCCCTAATAATCAGAAAAGAAATAAGTTCCAACTCATTGAAGTCCAAATCCATTTCCGACTGGATAGAAGTACCACCAAGTGTAAAAAAGCTATCAAATACATCTGTTTCATGCTTATCTTTTACGATATCGATTGATTGTCGTAACAGATTTGTGTAACGTCGCATATCCTTTCCGTCATTTGTTTCTTTATTAAATCCTTTTACTAATTGGGTAAGTGGCTCTTTCAAACCTAGTGAAAGTTTTCGGTAATAATCAAGAATCTTTTTTGCATGAGCGTAATGTAAGTGAACATCACTGTCATCTGTTAAATATAGTAAAATATACGGTGCCAGGCTATTATTCGACATATCAAAATCTGCAGTTTGTCGAAAACAAAAAATAACTCCTAGCTTTGCCTCTTCAAGCATCTCATTTGTCGTGAGTGCATACATACCTTTGGGAGCTTTTTGCAAATCCTTCCCATGCTCCTTTAAAGCTGTGCTTAAATCACTTTTGAATTCTGCATATGTCAAATCAGTTATAGATATAGCGCCTGATACATCTTCAAGATTAACTACTTCATCTTGTAATTGCTTTAATTGATTACGACGATATTCTATATCGTTCATTTCTTTACTAGATATATCAAGGATATCTTCTTCGCCTGTGGCAGATGTACTCAATATTTTCATTCGGCCTTTTACCCGGTTTTCTAGATTAATATATTCATCAATATCCATATTGGGCCAGAAGTTTACAAGTTGTATATATTTATTAAGTGAACCAATTCGATCAATTCTTCCAAAACGCTGGATGACCCTCACTGGATTCCAATGAATATCATAATTGATTAGGTAATCACAATCTTGCAAGTTTTGTCCTTCAGAAATACAATCTGTTGCAATCAATATATCTATTTCTTCATGTGAGTTTTCTATTAGCTTTCCACGCTCTTTAGAAATTGGTGAGAAATTAACTAAAACATCATTAATATCTTTTGTTCTAACACCCTTCATTGTTGCCTTGTTTTCCCCAGAACCCACAACAAGCGCCGAGTGCAAGCCAATTTCTTTTAAATGATGTGCTAATTGTTCATACAAATATTTAGCTGTATCTGCAAATGCTGAAAAAATGATGACTTTTTTGTTTGCTGGATTAATTGGATGTTCTATTTTTTTATGAATCAAGCCTTTTAGTATGTCTAGCTTTGCATCCCTATTCGCATTAATTTGAGATGAACGCGAGAGCAATTCGGTTAATATGCTTAAATCATGTTCCAGGTCATCAAGCCATTTCACATGGTCAATATCCAATAAATCAATTTTTATTTTATCACTTCCAACTATGATTGATTCAAGCACGTCATCATCCATATCTTCCATATCTTCAGCAACCATGGAACCTATATTGTTATGTTTGTTGCTAGTGAGTAAATTGATCGTCTTCTCTAATCTATCAACAAGTCTTTCGAGCGTTTTATTAAAGGAATGAATAGAGCTTTCTAATCGTTTAAATATATTTACTTTCATTAATGATGCGACAGCAGATTCACGATCTGTTTGTTTAAACACACCTGAACCACGTCCAATTTTAGTATCATAGAGTTCTTCATAATGCCTTCTTTTCGCTGGCAAGATGTAATTCATTGGTTTATAGATACCGAATGTCAAAGATTCAATGCGGTCATTCACTTCATCCATCTTCAAGAATGCCTGTTCAATATCTATATCTGCCTTTTTATTTTCAGGTTTGAGCCGTTCCGGAAATTCTCCAATTTCCTCCATGCCGTAATACTTCTCAATATGTTTTCTACTCCTTGCAATCGAAAGTAAGTCAAGCAACTGAAAGTACTCGGAATCAATCATGTCAAGAAAATTCTCGGTTGTACGTTTTTGAGCTGGTAGTTCTGACCAGCGATTAAAGACCGTTTGTGCCATCTTTAGTGTGTATTCAATAGATTCAATGCCATCATTGCTTAGTGAGTCATCTTGATCCTCAGTAATAAAGGCAATTTGATTTTTTATATCACTCATTTTATTATTGACAGGTGTCGCAGAAAGTAAGAGTACCTTTGTCTTTACTCCCTTTTTAATAATCTCTTGCATCAATTTCTGATATCTTGTTAACCGATCTTTTCGTGGATTGTTATTACGGAAATTATGTGATTCATCGATAACAACTAGATCGTAGTTTGACCAATTCACTGTATCAAGATTGATTTCGCCCGAATACCCACCATCACGGCTAAGATCTGTATGATTGAGGACATCATAATTAAAGCGGTCATCAATGAGCACATTTCTTTTATCGTTTTGTGTATACACTGTCCAGTTATCACGTAGCTTCTTTGGACTTAAAACGAGCACACGATCATTTCTTAATTCATAGTATTTAATAACTGCAAGCGCTGAAAATGTCTTCCCCAACCCAACACTATCAGCCAGAATACAGCCATTATGTTTTTCAATTTTATCAATAATACCAACGACTCCATCACGTTGAAAAGGGTATAACTTATTCCAGATAACTGTGCTCTTAAAATTTGTCCCTTCTTTAATGACTTCTTCTTCATTCAGACTTTCTAACTCATCTGAGTAAATATTGTATAATGTAATAAAATAGAGCCACTCAGGAGAGTTTTCTTTATAAATAAGCTTAAGTTGATCTAACACTTTATTTGTTACGTCACGTACCTTTTCTTCATCGTGCCAAATCTGATCAAATTCCTTCATAGATTGCCTAATCAATTGGTCATTATTTAAAATAACAGGGAAACTTGCAACCCTATGAGATTCTGTGATGCCAAGCCCATCTGCAGTAAACTCAATTTCCGACTGCAAATGCAGACTACCATTTTCTTTCGTTTGTTCTATTAAAAGTTCTTTTGGAAACTGTGTATTTCCGACAATCGTTTTAAATACAACCTTTTTTTTAATCCATTTAGTTGCTTCTGTAGCAATATGATTTGAAATCATTTTATTTCGTAATTGGATTTCAAAATGATTACCATCAAATGTTGGCTGTTGTGCTACTTCCTTACTACTCTGACTGATCTTATATTGCCTTTTTAGATCATTTTCTTTTTTATAAAATGTTGGTTTTGTATATAAGAAACGAAAGTTGCCACTTTTTTTCAATTCCTTTTTTAATTCATTAAAGGCAAACAAACTAAAGTAAGCAGATGCCACCGCAACTTTAGAACCAGTTTTGATTTCAGCTTTCAGCATATTTATAAGGGTATTGTCGCCTTTATTATCTACCATTTTAAAATCCATAATAACCGCCTCCAATACAGTGAAGAAAGCACTATATTACATCTATTCTACCATTTTAATAGTGACAGTCCAAAGTTATCTTCGGTATTAAATATATATAAGATATATCTTCCTTGAATGAAATGCGTAAGTGATTAATGTTCAATAAAAAGAAGCCATTTCAAATGTTTATTTTATATGCAAATTGAGGTATACTATACGTAGAAACACATACAATAATAAAAGACCGCCCATGCTCTAACATGGAACGGTCTAGTGTGTAAAAGCCCTTCAAGGGGGCAGCTCACATGTTTGAATCGGAAAAGTAACCAACCAAAATGCGGCTAGGCATTCATCGGGTGGTTACTTTTTTTGTTCTGACAGTATGGCTACAACTAAGGTTGCGAACGTGATCATCAGGATCAATGCTTCGAATACTGTCATCGTATCACCCCCTTTCTCAAAAAAGGGGTGAGCTACCACCCATGAAAGCCCTATTACACTAATAGCAAGTATATCAAACTATGAAGATTATCACATCATATCCATATCTACTGTTTGTAGTTTTTTCTTCTCATTTTTGCCTTTCAACCAATCATTAATATCAAGTCTTTCACTTTCAAGCAAATGACCATAAACAGCATCATCAAGCATCATTTGTTGTTCGTCAGTAAGATTTCCTTCCTTTCTAGCCTGATGATGAGGATTTAAAAATTCGCCATCACCAACATCTAGCCGCTCCATATTAATAACTTCCATCTTTGAATTCTTGCTCTTAGGAAAAACAATGCTATACCGTGTTTTATAGTATCTATTATCATCCTGATATCTTTCCTCCAGCTTCTCCATAAATGCATTACCTTTTGCAAAATCCATCATCGAATCAGAGTCTAATTCTGGTGCCTCCGTTGATTCAATAAATATTTGTGGCTGCTCAATATCCAAATCATATCGCTTTAACCATGCTTTGCATTTTACAATATGGTCAAATTCCTCCGTCCAAGCTTCACCTGTTGAATTATCAACTCCGACAACGACATCACCATCCACATAATAATATAATCCCTTTGTATGCTCTTCCTCCTTATGATCAATTACATAACCCATCGCCGCTTTATTAACTTCTGTCAGTTCTGATAGATCCTTCCTGTCGTGAACAGCCTGTATGAACACATCTTTTCCATTTTCCATGCCTTTCTCCTGTTCTTTCATCAATTCAGGCTCCATGGTTTCTATAAACTCTACAGCTGCTCCCCTTACTTCTTCAAGTAACTGCGCTTTATCCTTCAATTCCTTGCCCTGTGTCCAGTTGGCAAGATAGCCCAAAGAATAATCACTTGTATCAATATCAAAGTAGGATGCAACGGCATAAGCTGTCATTTCTGCTTGGAATTCTTTTTCTTCTGAAGTTAGATTGAAATGCTTATCGGGCGTACCATGCAACTTGGCATGAGCCAATTCATGGATTAATGTTTTCACGTTTTGCAATTCACCATTGCGTGGATTTAAACCAATATGATTCTTCCTACCATTTATCCCTTGATAAAACGCACCTTTTGAAGCACCTAGCTCCTCCAAAGGCTCGCCAATCGTCACATCTAGTTTATCTCCCACTTTTTGCATGGCTTCTAACATATTTTGATAGTTTGCAATGTTCCCTTCCATCCATCTATTTGGAAAAATATCTGGAAGGTCACTAGTGCACGTTGTCCGAAATAAATAATCAGGTGGCATGAATCAATTAAAATAATGCTGGACATAGTCCCCTCGACCCATTATGATAGAGGTAAACACTATATCGAAAGAGGGAACGACCATGCCTAAACCAGTAGCCGTAGCGATAGAACTGAGCGAAAAAGAACAGGATATACTAGAATCCCTATCGAAGGGATCACATACGCCCTTACATTTAAAACAACGTGCAACGATTATTCTCGAAGCATCAGCAGGAAGGACCAATTCAGAAATTGCACGGAACCTTGGATTTAATCGTAATACTGTAAAAAAGTGGCGGATTCGCTATGATCAGGCTACTACGGAAATTACGCGACGTGAAAAGAGTTTTCCACGGGAGCTCCGTGGTTTAATTGAATCCGTTCTTCAGGATGATTACCGTCCCGGAGCACCGGCAACGTTCTCAAATGAAGTGGTCGCACAAATCATCTCCATGTCCCTGCAATCACCATCTGACTATGGAGTAGAAGGAAGCCACTGGACCCCATCGGAATTGGCACGACAAGCAGTTAAAAATGGCATAGTTGACAGCATATCGCCACGCTCCGTGACGCGTTTTTTTAAAATGGGGCCAATTTAAAGCTTGATCAATACAAAGGCTGGTTGTTTCCAAAGATTGATGACCCGGAACAGTTCAAACAACAAGTGGAAGATGTATGCGACATCTATAAAAATGCGGAGCAATTGGAAGAACAGGGTATCCATGTCTATTCAACGGATGAAAAGACAGGCATCCAGGCACTTGAGCATGCTCATGAAAAAGGATCGGTGAAGCCTGGTCAAGCCGAACGAATTGAGCAAGAATACCATCGTCGCGGAACTTCTGGTTTGATTGCGTCCCGATCGGTTACAGACGGGAAAATTGTAGCACTAATGATTCAACCAACTCGAACAGAAACAGACTTTGTACAGCATTTACGTGATGTCGTTGCCCTTGACCCTGAAGCAGGCTATCGCTTTGTCATGGACAATTTGAATACCCACATGTCCGAATCCCTGGTGCGGTTCGTCATCGAACAAGAAGATCTTGATATCGATACGGAGACCCTTGGTGTAAAAGGCAAAACAGGCATTCTCAAAAACAAGACGACACGTGCCGCATTTCTTTCTGATTGTTCACACCGCATTCAAATCATTTATACACCGAAGCATACGTCTTGGCTCAATCAGATTGAGTGCTGGTTTAGTGTTTTGACTCGACGCCTATTGAATAAGCGTTCCAGTTTTCGTTCCGTTAAACAACTCGAAGAAAAACTATGCGCATGGATTGCTTATTACAATGAAATTTTAGCAAAGGCATACAACTGGAAATTTGATGGGGAATTGCTTCAAATCTAATAAAAAGGGCAAGGGAGTAATGACTACGTATTTACGACAACGTGCACTAGACAATTTTAATTTGCGGATTCGAATGGAATGCAAACAACCCGTTTCAAAGTGAACGCTACTTCCTAAATGGTTGTAGTTTTAGGAAGAATAACCAGCAGTTGACATACAGGAAGACTCCTGCGGGAAAAGCAAGGCTCGCAGACCGCCCGCGGAAAGCGAAGTGTATGTCAACTGCGGTGGTCTAGCACCAAATATTATGAAGACAACGTAATTTAAAGAAATCGGGCATTAAAGGAAGAAATAGACACAATTAATTGGGGTGAGCCCAGTGATCTGAAACGAAGCTTTAGTGGTGTTGACGGTATAGGTATACTTCCAAAAGACAAGTCAATTTATCTCCATTCACTTTTGAGTATAGTTGACTTGGCAACTTTCAAAAACCGTCAAAATGTCAAAAAGCAAGGAGAAAAAGGTGGAGATTTTTCAGCGAAAGCGTTTTGAAAAATACAACCTGTATCTAGCTTGTAAAAAAAGCTATCTGATATGAAAAAAGCCATCACCATTTATTCAATATTAATAGAATAAGTAGTGATGGTGTTTGCTTTAAAGTACTCATTTTTATTCTTTTTCAAACCAATCATAATACTCGCCATAAACAGTATTTGTATATAAATCAATTAACTGGGGGTGTATAAACTGAAAATAAATAGTAACAGTTTATGAAAAACACTTAAATTTTATCAATAGCCATTTGCATATAAAGTTAACTCTCTACTTGAGCCTTCGTACAGATGAAAACAGCATTGGAATACAAGCCATAAGAATGATTCCTAAACCTGTTATTTTAATAACAAGAGATACAGTAGTCGTTTCTATTAGAAAACCAAAAATCCAATAACCGACAGGAAGCAAAACAAGCCCTCCGAACATATCAATACTTGTTATTCGCCCTAATTTATCATTATCAATAAGATCTTGTAGTAAGCTCTCCCATACAATAATGAAAGTAGTCATTAAAAATCCTATGATTGTAGTAATCAAAAGTGTAATAATTATTGAAGTAGTTAATGTCAACAAAAATATAGTTATTCCTGTTGCTCCTATTAAAGTGTAGTATAGTATCCCTCTGGATGGTAGCTTTTTTTGGCGTCCCATCCAAAAAGCACTTAATAAAGCACCGATTGCCATAGAGGACAAGGTAAAACCATAAACTTCAGCTCCTGAAAATTGAGAAGTATAAAAAGTTTCTCTAATATAGATAGGAAGAGCAATGACATCAAATGATGCAATAAAAATATTATTAATAGAAGAAACAAAGATACCGATAAATAACCAGTTTATTGATTTAACGGTTTTAAAACCATCTAATAAATCTTTCCAATAGCTTTGTTTATTTACTGTATCATCTGTTTTAGTTGTTTTATGATATAGGTGAATGGTTGATATAAAGAGTGCTGAAAATAAAAAAGTAAAGGTATTAATCCCAAATACAACAAATATACCAACTGCTGAAATGAAAAAGCCTCCTGCTACAGGAGCAAGCATTTGACTAACTTGCCTTGATATAGCTCTAAGGGAATTTGCATTAACCAATTGATCTTTCTGTACTAATTGTGGAATAATACCTCTTGTTGTTGGTCGAGAAAATGTGCTTACGATTCCAAGAGATGCAGTCAATCCATATACATGAAACATTTTTAATTCATCAAACACCAAAAGTAAGAAAATAAGGAAAACGCTTAAAGATTTAATTAGGTCAGATATTACTAATGTATGTTTTCGATTCCAGCGGTCAGTAAAAACACCGCCAAATAACAGAACAATTGCCTGAGGAGCTATATAAAATGTATTGGCAAGACTTAATTCAGCAGCTCCACCATTTATATGAAATACCAAAAATGGCAGGGCGGCTTGATACATAGAAGCTCCAAAAACAGAAACAGACTGCCCAAACCAAAACCTAAAAAAGTTTCGATTGGATAGTGTATTTAATAGATTGGATTTTAAGATTTTTTGTAACATTACCATTTTAATTAAACCCAGTTATTTTCCATACAATCCCTGTAGCCATAGAACAAACATACATTTCTGACCCATCTTCATTGAATCTCAAACACGATGGCATTGTTAATCCTTGTAGCACTGGTGCTTCAAATCGATAATCTTTAGTTATATTAGGATCGATTGCAATTATTGTGCCTTTCTGAGGCTGGGTGAGATAAATAAATCCATCACTAGGGTTTGTTTTCATTCCGCCTTTCCAATCTAATCCGGTAGCAATTAAATTATCTCCTTTAGCTAAATCCATGAATCTAGTTGGTTTATCTGGATATTTAGCAATAATCCCCAATACTGAACTACTAATAACTCCTGTTGCTTTACCATTAATAAATGGTGGCTCTGTCCATCCAGTACAGGAAGTTATTGAAAATAAATAATCTTCCCATTTGTCCGGGAATGCTTCCGGTGGTAATAGATTTTCAATCCCAGGCATTGGCATTACAGGTATTTCAGTTATAAAATGTTCTATATCTCCTGTGTCTGGGTTAACTTTTGAGACACGGTTGCTAATTTTGCTTTCACGTTCAACAACATAAAAGGTTTCATCTAAATAAATGAGGCTATACGGTGCGCTTAATCCATTAAAGGAAGGTAGATTGTTTGTAGCATCTCCTCCAATGCTAACATCTGTTATTCTATTTCCCCACATTTCAGAAACGTAAATTCGTCCATCTTTCAATGGAGCAATACTCGAAGGACCTTGAAGCCCATGAACAAATGGTTCATTTTTAGATTGATCTCCACCATCTGTTATATCTTTTATCGTTCCTGACGTATGTTCCGATACAATCAATCGTCCATTTGTTGTCCATTCCATGTGTGTAGGAGTTCTTAGGTTGTAAGCATGAATGTCAATACTAACTTCAGTTCGACTTCTAGTCTTCTCAAACAAAAAATCCCTCCTAAAAATTTGCCAATTTGAATATAACATATATTACCAATTAATTCAAACTATTTTTATTATCAAATTTTTGTGTTTATTTAATAAATAACCTGAATTTATTTTCTTAAATTTGAGTTAGTGATATTGGCTGGTAGTGTGGTGACCAAACACCACAAATGTAACGTTACGAACTATCATTAAAGGCAGTAATCTCGAACGAAAGCTCTAGTGGTTTTGACGGTAAACTAGAAAAAGACAAGTCAATTTATTTCATTCCGTTTTGAGTATAGTTGACTTGGCAACTTTCAAATACCGTCAACATTTCGAAAAGCAAGGAGAAAAAGGTGGAGATTTTTCAGCGGAGGCGTTTTGAAAAATACAACCTGTGCCTTGCTTGTAGAAAAGCTATCTGATAGTTTGAAAAGCCATTACAAGACATGCCACAGGATGGATTGGCCGTCTATCATGTGGTGCGTAGTAAGAAATATTTTTGTGACAACCCCAAATGCGATCATACCCGCTTTGTGGAACGCTTAGATGGGTTTGCTGAAGAAAACGCACGAAAAACTATCCGTTTCAAAAGACACTGTGTAGAACGGTCATTGGAAAGCGGATGCAAACCTGCGGAAGATTCACTCAAAAGAGAGGGAGCTGTAGTGAGTAATGACTCCATTGCAAGATATTTAAAAGTCGCATCTGCCAAGCAAATTGAATCGAATATTAATCGGGACGATGTCAAGGTTTTGGCCATTGATGACATCAATCTTCGCAAAGGGGATAAGTCAACTGGATGTACGGTGTTATTGGATGCAGAAACTCATAAGGTCTTAATCATCATACGTGGCACGACTAAAAAAGCTGCTAAAAAAGCCATTGAGATGTTTCCTTCTGCACCGTTTTTTAGTAGAGATCGAGCAAGCGCGTATTCTTCTGCAGGAGCGGAATGCGGAAAAACGCAGGTGGCGGATCGCTTTCACTTGATCAAAAATGCCCAAGAGGCCGTCAAAGAAATTTTAATGTCATCTATTCCAGCCACTATATTTATTCGCGAAGGGGACGGCTGGATCCAAGCCACACAAAGGGAGAGCATGGTTTCTCACAGACCAAATTTCTATGTGCCTGATGAAAAGGTTGAAGAGCGGATCAGACTGGCCAAGTTGACAGAATCAAAAGCCAGAAAATACAGGCACACATTAAAGATACTAGAATTGGCCGGTCAAGGTGTTAAAACTGCTGATATCGCCGATGCTTTGAATATATCCCTCGCAAAGGTACGACAATTACGTAGAACTGCAGTGAGTACATTGGACTATGTTGAGAAGAAGATAGAGTCAGAGGTTAATCAAGCCAACGAAGCCATTATTCGGCATGAGGATATGTTGCTCAAGCGTGAAATAAAAACACTTAAGCCAAAAGCCCATCCTTCTGGCGACTCCATCGTTGCCCCCTATAAAGAAACAGTGATTGCAGAATTAAAAAAAGGGGGAAACCACAGAACGATACATCCCATCATTCAAGCACAAGGATTCAATGGGAGCAAAAATGCTATTTATCAGTATATCCTTAAGCTCCGCAAAGAAACGCCAGAGGAAATCAGAAAGGATGCCACCCCACAACCCCCTGAAATAAAATTGGAAAAGGTTTCGCGCGATTCGATTTATAAACAAGTGCTTAAGAAAGCGTCCGAAAGTCGCCCGAAAAAGGATGAAAAGGAGAAAGAAAACGCTCCACAAAAGAGTCAAACTGAAGACAATTCGTCATTAAGCAACAAAGCAAAAGAACTGATTTATGGTGATCAAGAAAATCATCATGATTGTGATCGTACTCCATCAGAAAACAAGGAAAATGGGGCAAAAAAAAACAACTTTTTGAAAAAACAGTAGCCTTGTACCCGGTAATTACGGATTGTGTGAGTTTTTTGAGCGATTGCTATAAAGTTTTTGATAATGCTAGTATAGTTGATTTGGATTCATTTATTGATAAATACAAGGACTCTGAAATGGCTCCATTCGCGCAATATGCAAATGGGCTGCTTGGTGATTATGAGGCCGTCAAAAACAGTTTGATACATAAAGACATTAGTAATGGACCACTTGAGGGGATGAATAGTCGCATTAAAATGAAGTATCGAAGAAGTGGCGGACGAGCTGGTATGGAACTGATAAACGCCTATAATGTGCTAAAGGCAGGTGAATTCATCGGGCAAGTAGAACCTACCGGGTGATATCATCCTATTTGAGAAAGAGCCTGCAAATATTGCATTCTTTTTTTTAACACATATATAGAACATATATTCCCATATGTCTATCCTGCTGATATGAAAGGTGGTAAGGAAATTGAAAAATCCAAATGGATACGGCTCCGTATGCAAATTATCCGGTAAACGAAGAAAACCATTCGCAGTCATAGTCACTACTGGATGGAGTGACGAAGGGAAACAAAGACGGGAGTATCTAGGATATTATAAAAGTAGAAGAGAGGCAATGGTAGCATTAGCTGATTACAATAATAACCCATATGATTTATCAGCTGGCAAGCTCACATTTAAAGAAGTATATGAACGCTTAATAAAAGAACGTTTCCCTAAAATTTCAAAGTCAAATCAACTTGGCTATGAAATGGCTTTTAGAAGATCAGAACCTTTACACGATATGAAATTTAATGAAGTCAGGAAAGCTCACCTGCAATCTGTGATTGATAACTGTGATAAATCATGGGGTACAAAGAAAAAAATAAAAGTATTATTTAATCAAATGTATAAACATGCTTTAGAAAACGATTTAACACATAAAGATTATGCTAGATTTGTTGAGCTTCCAAAAAATGATACAAAGAATTCCAGAAAACCATTTACTTTGGATGAGATTAATATTCTGTGGGAAAACATCGACCGCTTCAATGACATTGATTCTGTTTTAATTATGATTTACACTGGTTTGCGCCCTGGGGAACTTGTGGAAGTAAAAAATAAAAGTATTCAATTAGATGAAAGGTATTTTCGGGGTGGCTTCAAAACGGAAGCTGGGACGAATAGGGTCATACCTATTCATAAAAAAGTCCATAAATTAATTGAAAATCGTATGGATCCCAATAATGAATATCTGATTACAAACTTTGAGGGAAACAAACTGAGTTATTATGTTTATTATCATGAGAAATTCAAGAAGATTATGCAACAACTAGAATTGAATCATAGACCACACGATTGCAGACATACCTTCGCAACCCTTATGGATAATGCTGATGCAAATAAACTATCAATCAAACGGATCATGGGTCACGCAGCTAAAGATATCACTGATAAAGTTTATACGCATAAAGATATCAAGCAGCTTCTTATGGCAATTGACAAGCTATAAGAAAGCTGCTTTTTCTTTAAATTATTTGTCTGCTACTTGTATGTTACGTGTATGCTACGTGTGAATTTTTCCCTGTTTTTAAAGCACCGCATACACAGTAAAATCCCCCAACCACAGATGGTTGAGGGATTTTTAACTGTTGATTTATTAACGTTTTGAGAATTGAGGTGCTTTACGCGCGCCTTTAAGACCGTATTTCTTACGTTCGGTCATACGAGGATCACGAGTCAGATATCCTTCGCGTTTTAAAGGAGTGCGATATTCTGGATCTGCTTCTAAAAGTGCACGAGCGATACCATGACGAATTGCACCAGCTTGACCAGTAAATCCTCCACCATGAACGTTTACTAAAACATCATAAGTTCCTTGAGTTTCAGTAGTAGCAAGTGGTTGGTTCAAAATTAAAAGTTGTGTTTCATATGGGAAATATGCTTTTGCATCACGACCATTTATTGTTATATTTCCTGTACCAGGTACTAAGCGTACACGTGCAGTTGATTTTTTACGACGACCTGTGCCGTAATATTGTACTTGTGCCAATTTATTTTACCTCCTTTTAATTATCCACGAAGCTCGTAAACTTCTGGTTTTTGTGCTTGATGATTGTGGTTTGAACCTTTGAACACATGTAATTTACTACCCATTTTACGACCTAATGGCCCTTTAGGAAGCATACCTTTAACAGCAAGCTCCAGCATGCGTTCAGGATATTTTGTACGCATATCAGCTGCATTACGTTCTTTTAATCCACCTGGGTGGTTTGAATGACGGTAGTATATTTTGTCATTGATTTTATTTCCAGTAAGTTCTATTTTTTCAGCGTTAATGATGATTACATGATCACCAGTATCAGCATGTGGTGTGTATGTTGGTTTGTGCTTTCCACGAAGGATGGCAGCAACCTCACTCGCTAAGCGACCTAATCGCTTACCTTCAGCATCCACAACAAGCCATTTGCGTTCAATATTATTCTCATTTGCCATGAAAGTTGTGCGCATGATAATTTCCCTCCAAAATTCATTAATTCATTTTCAATTCGATATTCCTATATTCAACATAATTAGATTCCGGGGCTAATCATGGTTTTTAAGAAATAAAATGCCATAGATCATAATATACCAAAACAGCGGGATTTGTCAAGGGGCAAGCGTGTTATTTGCACAAATAATTTATTGATCCTCTTTATACTTCACTTGCCATAAATATAACCCTTGAGGAGGAATGGTTTCACCAACAAGCTGGCGATCCTTTTGATCCAATAATCTAATAATATCAGTGGACTTTCGTCGCCCCTGCCCAACATCTAATAATACACTAACGATAATTCTCACCATATTGTATAAAAAGCCGTTTCCTCGGAAAATAAACTCTAATTCTGAACCACGCTTCTTACATGTTGCTAGGTAGAGTGTTCTTTCCTTACTGCCTTTCGTGGTAGCCTTAGCAGAGGAAAATGTTGTAAAGTCATGTGTTCCTTCCAGATATTTGCATGCTTCCTGGATTGCTTCTATCTTCACATCATAGGGAAAATGATACGTATAATTCCGTTTAAAAACATCGGCTTCTTTTTCATTCCATACATAATAGCGATATTCCTTTTCCACAACATTATAACGCGCATGGAAAGCAGCAGGCATAAAAGCAACTTGCTGTACAAATAAATCATCAGGGAGTAGTGTGTTCAATGCTTGCTTCCAATTGGCCATAGGGATGTCAAATGACGTCTCGAAATGAATCGCCTGTCCTTTTGCGTGAACACCTGTGTCCGTGCGTCCAGAGGCCTGTATTCGCACATGAGTACCTTTATGAATTTTTGTTAATGCTTTTTCTAATTCCCCTTGAACCGTACGTTTCTTGGGCTGGATTTGGAAACCAGAAAAACCGGAACCATCATAACTAATAATACATTTAATTTTTTTCATGTTGCTCCAGCCTTTCTTTCAGTTAATAATTTCTTGTATAAAATAATCCAGCGATCACACATGCAAACACCACATAAATAACGACATCACGTTTTTCTATTTTTAATTCACGAAGTTTCGTACGTCCTTCGCCTCCTTGATAACCTCTTGCCTCCATTGCCATCGCCAGCTCTTCGGCACGTTTAAATGCACTGACGAACAGTGGGACTAACAAAGGTACAACAGCTTTTGCCCGTTCTTTAATGGGGCCTGTTTTAAAATCAACTCCACGTGATGCTTGTGCTTTTGATATCTTTTCCGTTTCCTGCATAAGTGTTGGTATAAAACGAAGTGAGATCGACATCATTAGTGCAAGCTCATGTACTGGGAATTTAATTTTTTTCAAAGGATGAAGCATATCCTCAATTGCATCCGTAATCTCTATCGGTGTTGTTGTCAATGTCAGAAGAGAGGTCATAAGGATAAGCAGAAAAAAGCGCATCGAAATCGCAATCCCCTGGACAACACCACCAGTGTAAAATTCAAATATATATAAATCAAAAATTAAGGTTCCCTCTTTCGTTACGAATAAGTGCAAAATAAATGTAAATACAATTAAAAACCATACTGGTGTTAAGCCTTTTAGAATAAAGCGAATTGGTACACGGGAAATAAACATACTGGCTAAAGCAAAAACCGTTAATATTGTATAGCTCACTAGATTATTTGCAAAAAATACAATGAATACGAAAAGGAAAATAATCGTTATTTTTGTCCGCGGATCCAATCGGTGAACAATTGACTCTCCTGGGACATATTGACCAATAATCAATGAATTATTCACGGCCTTCCAGCCCCCTCAACGATATGCTGAATAGATTGTGCTATTTCTTTAACCGATTGCCGTTTAAAGGGAACCTTTTGATTAAATTTCTTTTCAAATAAGTTTAAAAACTGAACCATTTCCGGTACATCAAGCTGCACCTTATGAAGTGCTTCCTTCTGTGTAAAAACCACTTCCGGATTTCCTTCCATATATTTGGTCCCTTCATTTAAAATGATAACATGGTCAGCATATTTTACTGCATCCTCCATGCTATGAGTTACAAGGATTGTTGTTAGACCTTGTTCTTTATGCAGTGTATGAAACATTTCCATCATTTCTTTTTGTCCTCTTGGGTCAAGCCCTGCGGTTGGCTCATCTAACACCAGAACTTCAGGTTTAACTGCTAACACGCCAGCAATAGCAACCCTTCTCATTTGGCCGCCACTTAATTCAAATGGAGAACGTTCCAGTAGGTCTTCCGGTAGTCCTACAGCTGGTATGATTCTTTTGATCCGTTCATTTATTTCACTTTTGGATACCCCAAAATTTTCAGGACCAAATGCGATATCTTTTTCAACGGTTTCTTCAAATAATTGATGCTCCGGATATTGAAATACGACGCCAACACGACTGCGTAATTCTTTCATATTTTTTGGCTTCTCATCATGTGTTAAACGGAAATCCCCAATCATTACTTCGCCTTCACTTGGTATGGCAAGACCATTTAAATGCTGAATAAGGGTAGACTTCCCTGAGCCTGTATGACCAATAACTGCGACAAAGGAACCGGATGGAATATGAAATGACAAATCATCCACAGCTTTATGTGCAAATGGTGTATTACGCTGATATATATAGCTTACGTTCTTGAATGTAATGTCCATAGTTCCTCCAATAATTCTTCATGACTTAATGGCTCTTTTGAGATGGATACACCAGCAGCTTTTAATTCGTCTGCCAAAGTGGCAACAAATGGGACATCGAGGCCAATTTCCCTAAGTGCTTCTTTTTTCGAAAAAATATCACGAGGTAGTGCTTCATCCCAAATTTCACCATCATTCATTACGATTACACGATCTGCCTGAACAACCTCATGTAAGTCATGTGTGATTATAATTAATGATAGCTCATTTTTTTCCTGTACATCAGAAATAGTTTGCATAATTTCTGTACGACCTTTAGGATCCAACATGGCTGTTGCCTCATCTAAAATCAGCACTTGTGGAGAAATTGCTAATACGCTAGCAATTGCCACCCGTTGCTTTTGTCCACCTGAAAGGCGATGCGGTTCAGTAAGACGATAATCTTGCATTCCCACAGCTGATAAGGTTTCATTAATACGCATAATCATTTCATCCCTTGGGATACCACGATTTTCCATACCAAACGCTACATCATCCTGCACCGTTGTTCCAACAAACTGATTATCCGGATTTTGAAAAACCATCCCTACTTCTTTACGAATACCCCAAATTGACTCCTCGTTCACTTGCTGACCATCAATGATAATTTCCCCTTCCTGTGGGAATAATAATCCATTCATCAGCTTTGCAATAGTTGACTTACCTGAGCCATTATGACCAATAATAGCAAGCCATTCTTTTTCATATACGTGAAAAGAACAATTTTTTAACACCCAGGGTTCCTCATCTCCATATCGAAACGAAACATTTCTGAACTCTATTAACTTTCTTCGCATATGAATACCTCCTCTAACTCTACTGCCTGGGATTTTTTTAATTTATGTATAGCGGGTGGTGCTCTCCCGGCGATATTCTCGCTCTCCGGGCGATACCTGCGCTCCTCCGGGTGATATTCTCGCTCTCCGGGCGATACCTGCGCTCCTCCGGGTGATATTCTCGCTCTCCGGGCGATACCTGCGCTTCTCCGGGCGATATTCTCGCTCTCCGGGTGATACCCGCGCTTCTCCGGGCGATATTCCCGCTCTCCGGGTGATATTCTCGCTCTCCGGGCGATACCCGCGCTCCTCCGGGCGATATTCTCGCTCTCCGGGCGATATTCTCGCTTCTCCGGGCGATATTCCCGCTCTCCGGGCGATATTCCCGCTCTCCGGGCGATATTCCCGCTCTCCGGGCGATATTCCCGCTCTCCGGGCGATACCCACGCTCTCCGGACGATATCCCCGCTTCTCCCGGCGATATTCCCGCTCTCCTCCGGGCGATACCCACGCTTCTCCTGGCGATACCTGCGCTCTTCCGGGCGATATTCCCGCTCTCCGGGCGATACCCGCGCTCTTCCGGGCGATATTCCCGCTCTCCGGGCGATATTCCCGCTCTCCGGGCGATACCCACGCTTCTCCGGGTGATATTCTCGCTCTCCGGGCGATATTCTCGCTCTCCGGGCGATACCTGCGCTCCTCCGGGTGATATTCTCGCTCTCCGGGCGATACCCGCGCTTCTCCGGGTGATATTCTCGCTCTCCCGGCGATATTCTCGCTCTCCGGGCGATACCCGCGCTCTTCCGGGCGATATTCCCGCTCTCCCGGCGATATTCTCGCTCTCCGGGCGATACCCGCGCTCTTCCGGGCGATATTCCCGCTCTCCGGGCGATACCTGCGCTCTTCCGGGTGATATTCTCGCTCTCCGGGTGATAATCTCGCTCTCCGGGCGATATTCTCGCTCTCCGGGCGATACCCACGCTCCTCCGGGCGATACCTTCGCTCTCCGGGTGATATTCTCGCTCTCCCGGCGATATTCTCGCTCTCCGGGCGATACCTGCGCTCCTCCGGGTGATATTCACGCTCTCCGGGCGATACCCGCGCTCCTCCGGGCGATACCTTCGCTCTTCCGGGCGATATTCCCGCTCTCCGGGTGATATTCTCGCTCTCCGGGCGATATTCCCGCTCTCCGGGCGATACCCACGCTTCTCCGGGCGATATTCTCGCTCTCTACAGCTCCTAGAAGCTGCCGTCATAAACAGTGGACACTTCAATTCAAGCGCAAAAAAACACCCGGCTACCCCCCACCTTATTTATGCATCCGATTCTAAACTGTTGACTTCGCCTTTTAATACTACAAAAAAAGGGCTTGGATTCACCTCGTGAGAGAGATTCAGTCCTGCCCTTGACGCGTACCAATTCATTAAACTAGTTCAATGATTGCCATTTTTGCTCCGTCACCTTGACGAGCACCTAATTTAAGTACACGTGTATATCCGCCTTGTCGATCATCGTAGCGTGCAGCAACGTCATCGAAAAGTTTTTGAATAACACTTTCGTTTTCATTTGCCTCTTGATTATAAAGAAAAGCTGCAGCTTGACGACGTGCATGAAGATCACCACGTTTGCCCAACGTAATCATTTTGTCTACTACAGATTTAAGTTCTTTCGCTTTTGCTTCTGTTGTTTCAATCCGTTCATGAATGATTAAATCAGATGCAAGGTTACGAAGTAGTGCCATACGAGTGTCTGTTGTACGACCAAGTTTTCTAGCCATGGACTATCCCTCCCTTTCTCGTTGTTTAGAAATAATATTTAAAACTAGAGGTTATTTATTTGAACAACTGCATAGGGCCATGTCCTGCTCCAGCGCCTAACGTCTAGTGAACTTCCACCCTATGTTGTCGATAAGTCAAGCACAAAAGAAAAACCATTTTTGGCTTTCCTTTATCTTACATAGGTCAGTCCATACGCCGTTGAACAGGCGCTTGCACTTTTGTTCTAACTCTAAAGATATCTATTGATCAGTCGTCGTCACGTAAGCCTAAACCTAGATCAGTTAATTTAACTTTAACTTCTTCAAGGGATTTACGACCTAAATTACGGACTTTCATCATATCTTCTTCAGATTTATTTGCAAGTTCTTGAACTGTATTAATACCAGCACGTTTTAAGCAATTATAAGATCTAACAGATAGATCAAGTTCTTCAATAGTCATTTCCATAACTTTTTCTTTTTGATCTTCTTCTTTTTCTACCATGATTTCTACGTTTTGTGCTTCGTCTGTTAAACCCACAAAAATATTAAGATGCTCTGTAAAGACTTTAGCTCCTAAAGAAACTGCTTCTTCAGGTCGAATGCTTCCATCTGTCCAAACATCAAAAGTTAATTTGTCGAAGTTCGCATCTTGTCCTACACGTGTATTCTCTACTTGATAGGTAACACGTGAAACTGGAGTGAAAATAGAATCAATTGGAATCACACCAATTGGTCGGTCATCATGATTATTTTCATCAGCTGGACGATAGCCACGACCACGTTCTGCAGTAATCTTCATATGCAATTTACCTTTACTATTTAGTGTAGCTATAGGTAGATCTGGATTTAGCACTTCTACATCACTATCGTAAGTTAGATCTGCAGCCGTAACTTTTCCTTCTTCCTGCACATCAATCTCTAATGTTTTCTCTTCGTCAGAGTAAATTTTTAGAGCCAGTTTTTTCAGGTTCAAAACTATTGTTGTCACATCTTCAACAACACCTTCAATTGTTGAAAATTCATGTAGCGCTCCCTCGATTTGGACCGATGTAACAGCAGCTCCTGGAAGTGAGGATAATAGGATACGACGCAAGGAGTTCCCTAGAGTGGTACCATATCCACGTTCAAGCGGTTCGACTACAAATTTTCCAAAAGTAGCATTCTCGCTGATTTCTACCGTTTCAATTTTTGGTTTTTCAATTTCGATCATCCAATAAAACCCTCCTTTAAAACGTCGAAACCCCGGCTAGACATCTTTGCCTAACCGAAATTCCTCAAATAGGCAGTTGGCTCACATTTCACTACCTGTGTTGGTTTCGTACTTTCTTGTCTCTTGGATGCCTTATATTAAAGGTTTATACGCCTTTACACTTTTAGCTATCATAACCCATTATAGACAGGGTGACAAATTCTATACAGAAAATTTAAACACGACGACGTTTTGGTGGGCGACAACCATTATGAGGAACTGGTGTTACATCCACAATTGCAGTAACTTCCAGTCCTGCTGCTTGAAGTGAACGAATGGCTGCTTCACGACCAGCTCCAGGGCCTTTTACTGTTACTTCCAATTTTTTCATGCCATTATCTACTGCTGATTTAGCTGCTGTTTCAGCAGCCATTTGTGCAGCAAATGGTGTTGATTTACGAGATCCTTTAAAGCCTAGTGCACCTGCAGAGCTCCAGCCGATTGCATTCCCCTGCGTATCCGTAATAGTAACAATTGTATTGTTAAACGTAGAACGAATATGTGCTACACCTGACTCAATATTCTTTTTCACACGACGCTTACGTGTATTTGTTGTTTTACGTGCCATTGATTAGCTTACCTCCTTCACTTACTTTTTCTTACCAGCTACTGCGCGACGTGGTCCTTTACGAGTACGTGAATTATTTTTTGTTTTTTGTCCACGAACAGGTAACCCGCGGCGGTGACGCATTCCTCTGTACGAACCAATTTCGATTAGTCGTTTAATATTAAGTGATACTTCACGACGAAGATCACCTTCAATTGTATATTCATCCATTGCTTTACGGATATTACTTAATTCGTCTTCTGTTAAGTCGCGTACACGAGTATCTTCTGAGACGCCTGCTTCTTTAAGGATTTTCTGTGCGGTAACTTTTCCAATTCCATAAATATAAGTTAATGAAATTACTACACGTTTTTCACGTGGAATATCTATACCTGCAATACGTGCCATAAATCTTTTGCACCTCCTGTTTTTACTATCTGTATATCGGCTCACTTCACCGATTTCTTCCAACCCGACTACTTGCTCTAATCTCTAAAACGCAGGACATAAGTTTCTAGCCTTGTTTTTGCTTGTGTTTTGGATTTTCGCAAATCACCATTACTCTGCCTTTGCGTTTTATTACTTTACATTTTTCACATATTGGTTTTACAGATGCTCTTACTTTCATCATCTTTACCTCCTTTTATATCGGAGCTCGCCTTATTTATAACGATACGTAATTCGTCCTCTAGTTAAATCATACGGAGAAAGTTCAACCGTTACTTTATCGCCCGGTAGAATGCGGATGAAATGCATACGGATTTTACCAGATACATGTGCCAAGACCGTATGACCATTTTCAAGCTCAACATGAAACATCGCATTCGGCAATGTTTCGGTTACAGTACCTTCCACTTCAATTACATCGTCTTTCGCCATCGTGCCCTACTCCCTTCTTCAAATCAGTCACAACCTCACTTGAATATTTTGCTATGGCAAAACGTAATTTACCATTTGTGACACGACCAGTTTCTAGAAGGCTGTTTTGGACTTCCGGAGAAATAGAATCCATAAGTTCAATATGATGTATATTCTTTTTCTTTGGTCGATCATATTTACGTTTTTCCCCATCTGCTAACAAGACATACCGATTATCAACCACTTTAATAACTACAGCATATTGTCCTGCCTCGCGTCCCTGCATTATACGAACAACTTGACCTATTAGTGGAATAGAATCATCTTCGCTCAACAACGATCACCTTCACTTAGGCTATAGTTTATATTGCTCATTGAAACTTTAGGGTTACTAGCTAATCCAATCATGTGTCACTTTATATGAAGCAATACACGTTTTTCTAAATTAACTTGCGACTAATTATAACTTTTAACACTTAGAATTGTATCTATCCTGTGCGGTGAAATACAGTAAAATTACTTATTTTTCAATTTTTGATTGAATATCCTTGAATACTTGATCGATAGCCTGATCACCATTCACTGTTACAAGATATCCTTTCTCCTGATAAAAATCCAGTAACGGTTTTACTTGTTCTATATTAACCGCCAAACGTTTCTTAACCGTTTCAGCTTTATCGTCATCACGCTGAATTAACTCGGAAGCATCATTATCACATATACCCTCTTTTTCAGGAGGATTATACATAACATGATAAGTAGCTCCACATGTTGGACATATTCTACGACCAGTTAGACGCTCCATTAGTTTATCTTCCGGTACATCTACATGCAATACATAGTCAATTGATTGTTTCATGTCTATTAAAAGCTCTTGTAAAGCTTCAGCCTGCGCAATGGTTCTTGGAAAACCATCCAATAAAAATCCATCCGCACAATCAGCTTTACTCAAACGTTCTTTAACAATTCCAATGGTTACTTCATCCGGAACAAGTTCACCTTGATCCATATATTCCTTAGCTTTCCTTCCAAGCCCTGTACCTTCTTTAATTGCTAATCGGAACATATCCCCTGTTGAAATATGTGGGATATTATATTTTTCATTTATTTCTTTAGCCTGTGTACCTTTACCAGCACCAGGCATACCCATTAATATCAAGTTCAACAAATTTCCCCTCGCTTCTCACTAGCAGCAAAGTCTATTTAATAAATCCTTTGTAGTGACGTTTTACAAGCTGACTTTCGAGTTGTTTCATTGTTTGTAATGCTACACCTACAACGATTAATAAACTGGTGCCGCCGATTTGTATTGCTTGAGGTAGATTTGCAAGACCACCTAGAACAATAGGTAGTACAGAAACTGCTGCTAAAAAGATTGAACCTACAAATGTTAATCGATACATAACACGTGTAAGATACGTTTCTGTATTTTTTCCAGGTCGGATTCCTGGAATATATCCACCTTGTTTTTGTAAATTCTCAGCCATTTGTTCAGGGTTAACTTGAACGAATGTATAGAAATACGTGAAAGCAATAATTAATATCACATATATAACCATACCAATCGGCTGCGTATAATCAAAAATATTTTGGATTGTTGCTGCGATACTGTTGCCTTCAAAGAAACCAGCAACCGTACTAGGTGCAATAATAAATGCTATTGCAAAAATTACTGGAATAACACCTGCAGCATTTACTTTCAACGGTAAATGTGTAGAATGTCCACCTACCGGAGAACGATTTACAAGTTTTTTTGCATATTGTACCGGTATTTTACGTAATGCCTGCTGGATAAAAATTACTCCAACAGTTACAGCAATAACAACCAATACAATAATGGTTACAATAACAATATTGATAAACAATTCATCCCCAGGATTGATGAAATACTGGCTGTATAATTGTTGGACACCATTTGGCACTGCTGCAACGATACCTGCAAAAATAAGAATTGAAATCCCGTTTCCCACTCCATTTGCAGTGATTTGTTCACCTAACCACATCAAAAACGCTGTTCCACTTGTTAATACAATAGCAATGATAAGGAATTTATCAATACCCGGATCAGCAATAAGCATACCGCCCGCCATTGCATTAAATCCAATTGACATTGCGATCGCTTGAACAAACGCAAGTACAATTGTTCCATAACGAGTGACTTGAGCTAATTTCTTACGGCCCATCTCACCTTGCTTTTTCCATTCGGTGAATTTTGGGACAACATCCATTTGCAGTAATTGCATAATAATTGATGCGGTAATATAAGGCATAATTCCCATTGCAAAAATGGAAAAGTTCTGGAGTGCACCTCCACCAAATGTATTTAGGAAACCAAAGACATTTTGCTGATTCATAAAATCAATTGCTTGTTTATCTGTATAAGGCACTGGAATGAATGTGCCTAGACGGAAGACAACTAACATTAACAATGTGAAGATTATTTTCCGTCTAATATCACCCACGCGCATAAAATTGGAGATCGTTCGGAACATTAAATCACCTCGGTTTTACCGCCCGCTGCCTCAATAGCTTCGATAGCTGACGCAGAGAACTTATGAGCTTTTACTGTTAGTTTCTTTTCGACAGTACCCTTACCTAGCACTTTAATACCAGCTTTAAGTTTACTTACGACACCTTCTTCAAGTAATAGCTCAGGTGTAATTTCTGTGCCGTCTTCAAAACGATTTAATGCATCTAAGTTAACAATAGCAAATTCTTTACGATGAATATTGGTGAATCCACGCTTTGGCAGACGTTGGAATAATGGCATTTGACCACCTTCAAAGCCTGGACGTGTACCACCACCCGAACGTGAGTTTTGGCCATTATGTCCTCTTCCGGAAGTCTTTCCGTTACCTGAAGACATGCCGCGACCTACACGATTTCTTTTTCTGCGAGTTCCTTCCGATGCTTTCAATTCATGAAGTTTCATTCGAGCACCTCCTCTTTACGCTAATGTGTTATTAAACTTCTTTTACCGAAATTAAATGAGATACTTTATTAACCATACCACGGATGGCAGGAGTATCTTCAAGAACTACGGATTGACGAATTTTCTTAAGTCCTAATGCTTGAACAGTTTTGCGCTGCCCATCTTTTCCACCGATAACACTCTTAGTGAGGGTGATTTCTAATTTTTTAGACATAGTTTTCCCTCCTTATCCTAACAGTTCTTCTACAGACTTTCCACGTAGTTTCGCAACTTCTTCTGCACGCTTTAAGTTTGTTAAGCCGTTTAATGTCGCACGAATCATATTGATTGGCGTATTAGATCCTAGCGATTTTGTTAAAATATCACCAACACCAGCAAGTTCAAGAATTGCACGAACAGGACCACCAGAGATAACCCCGGTACCTTCTGCTGCAGGTTTCATTAATACATTACCAGAACCAAATCTACCATGAATTTCATGTGGAATTGTAGTTCCGACAATTGGTACAGTAATCAAGTTTTTCTTCGCATCGTCCACTGCTTTTTTAATTGCTTCTGGTACTTCTTGAGCTTTACCAGTACCAAAGCCCACATGACCATTTTTGTCTCCCACAACAACTAAAGCTGCAAAGCGGAATCGACGTCCACCTTTAACTACTTTTGCAACACGGTTGATCGTAACAACACGTTCTTCAAGATCTAATTTGTTTGGATCAATGTTTGTCATCATGTATGTCCCTCCTTTATCGTTTAAAATTCAAGACCTGCTTCTCTTGCAGCGTCTGCCAATGCTTTGACACGTCCATGATAAAGGTAGCCTCCGCGATCGAAAACAACCGATTTATAACCTTTATCCAGGGCACGTTTAGCGATCAATTCTCCAACCTCTTTAGCTGCGTCTACATTATTCGTACTTTGAGCACTGTATTCATTATCTTTTGTAGAAGCACTTGCTACTGTAGTTCCGTTATTATCATCGATTAATTGTACATAAATGTGTTTATTTGAACGGTACACGTTTAAACGAGGACGTTCAGCAATTCCGAAAAGATTTTTACGAACGCGTGCATGTCTTCTTTTACGTGTAACATTTTTGTCAGGTTTTGTGATCATCTAGGTCACTCCTTTCTGCTCCCTAACTAATCTTACTTAGCAGTTTTACCTTCTTTACGTCGTACATATTCGTTAGCGTAACGAATACCTTTACCTTTGTACGGTTCAGGTGGTCTAATTGCTCGAATGTTTGCTGCAATTGCTCCAACTAATTCTTTATCAATCCCTTTAACAATTACTTGAGTGTTTTTAGGAACATCGATTTCGATGCCATCAATTGGATCGATTTCAATCGGATGTGAGTAACCAGCGTTAACCACAACTTTATTTCCTTGTTTCTGTGCACGATATCCGACACCAATAATTTCAAGGGATTTTTCGAAACCTTTACTTACACCTTCAACCATATTATTAATCAGGCTACGAGTAGTACCGTGCAATGCACGATGTTCTTTATGGTCACTCGGACGTTCAACTGTAATAACATTATCCACTATATTAACTTTTATATCACTGTGTAAAACTCTAGCTAATTCACCTTTAGGTCCTTTAACAGAAACGGTATTACCGTCTTGTTTCACTTCAACACCTTGTGGAATTTCAATTGGCTTAAGTCCTATACGAGACATTCCATGCACCTCCTTATCAAAAAATGTTAATTACCAAACATATGCTAGAACTTCGCCACCGACAGCTTGAGAACGTGCTTCTTTATCAGATAACACACCTTTTGATGTTGATACGATAGCAATACCTAAGCCATTAAGCACACGTGGTACTTCATCAGCTTTTGCATAAACACGCAGTCCTGGTTTACTAATACGTTTGATACCCGTAATTACTCGTTCTTCACCTGCACCGTACTTAAGGAAAATACGCAGAATACCTTGTTTGTTATCTTCAATAAATTCATAACCAGAAACAAAACCTTCACGTTTCAGGATATCAGCGATTTCTTTTTTCATTTTAGAACCTGGAAGCTCTAACTTCTCATGTTTTACCATGTTAGCATTACGAATGCGAGTAAGCATATCTGCGATTGGATCTGTCATAACCATTAATCATTACCTCCTTCCCGAATCGGGGTTTACCAGCTTGCTTTTTTGACACCAGGAATTTGACCTTTATAGGCCAGTTCACGGAAACAAATACGGCAAAGTTTAAATTTACGAATTACAGAATGCGGACGACCACAACGTTCACAACGAGTATATTCTTGAACTTTATACTTGTGCTTTCCTTGTTGTTTCGCAACCATTGATTTTTTAGCCACAATTTTTCCTCCTTGTGTTAGCTCTAAAAGCTTATTTTTGGAAAGGCATGCCTAGTTGAGTTAGAAGTTCACGAGCCTCTTCATCAGTGTTGGATGTTGTTACTATAACAATATCCATCCCACGCACTTTATTTACTTTATCATAGTTAACTTCCGGAAAAATCAGCTGTTCTTTAACACCTAATGTATAGTTACCACGACCATCGAAAGCTTTCTTGGAGATACCACGAAAATCACGAACACGTGGGAGTGATACCGCAATAAGCTTTTGAAGGAATTCGTACATACGCTCACCGCGAAGTGTTACTTTTGCTCCGATTGGCATTCCTTCACGAAGGCGGAAACCAGCGATTGATTTTTTAGCACGAGTAACCAGTGGCTTTTGACCGGAAATTAATGAAAGTTCTTCAACAGCAGCATCTAATGCCTTTGAATTCTGAACTGCATCACCAACACCCATATTAATGACTATTTTTTCTACTGTTGGCACTTGCATAACAGATTTATAGTTGAATTTATTCATTAAAGATGATGATACTTCATCTTTATATTTTTGTTTTAATTCATTCATCATGATTGCCCTCCTTTCGCCTAATAATTATTTATCTAATGCTTCACCGGATTTTTTAGCGATGCGGACTTTCTTTCCATCACGTTCTTCATATCCAACACGAGTTGGCTCACCGGACTTAGGATCAATTGGCATTACATTAGAAACATGAATTGGCGCTTCTTGGTTAAGAATTCCACCTTGTGGGTTATCTTGTGAAGGCTTTGCGTGCTTTTGGATCATATTAATTCCTTCTACAAGAACGCGATCCTTTTTCGGATATGCTTCTAAAATAGTACCTTGTTTACCACGGTCTTTACCGGATAATACTTTGACTTTATCACCTTTTTTTACATGCATGCTTGACGCACCTCCTTGACACTGTCAATTCTTTCGCTTATAAGACTTCTGGAGCTAGAGATACGATTTTCATGAATTTTGCATCACGTAACTCACGTGCGACTGGTCCGAAGATACGAGTTCCCCTTGGACTTTTATCATCACGGATAATTACCGCTGCATTTTCATCAAAACGAATATATGATCCATCTTTACGGCGCGCACCAGATTTTGTACGTACGATGACAGCTTTAACAACTTCACCTTTTTTGACAACGCCTCCTGGTGTAGCCTGTTTGACTGAACAAACAATTACATCACCAATGTTAGCAGTTTTACGTCCTGATCCACCCAATACTTTGATGGTTAATACTTCACGAGCACCAGAGTTATCTGCAACTTTTAATCTTGTTTCCTGTTGAATCATAACACTGTGACCTCCCTTCGGATACTCCTTAGCAAACTTTAATTATATGATTATCGCTTCTTCTACGACTTCAACTAGACGAAAACGTTTAGTTGCTGATAGCGGACGAGTTTCCATAATACGAACAATATCACCAGTTTTAGCACGATTATTTTCATCATGTGTTTTAAATTTTTTCGAGTACTTCACACGTTTTCCGTATAATTTGTGAAATTTATGGGTTTCAACTAAAACAGTGATTGTTTTATCCATTTTGTCTGATACAACACGGCCGGTATATACTTTACGATTATTACGCTCAGTCATTTTGAGGTTAACCTCCTCTCTTAGTACTAGTTATTTACGCTAAGTTCACGTTGACGTACAACAGTTTTCATACGAGCAATAGCTTTTCTTACTTCACGAATTCGTGCTGTGTTTTCCAATTGACCAGTTGCAAGTTGAAAGCGTAAATTAAATAGTTCTTCTTTCAATGATTTAACTTTTTGTTCAATTTCGGCAGTGGTTAGTTCTCTGATTTCATTAGCCTTCATTGATTTCACCACCAATTTCTTCACGTTTTACGAATTTAGTTTTGATCGGCAGCTTATGAGAAGCAAGACGCAACGCTTCACGGGCAACTTCTTCTTCCACACCTGCGATTTCAAACATAATTTTTCCTGGCTTCACGACTGCTACCCATCCTTCTGGTGCCCCTTTACCGGAACCCATTCGAACTTCTAGGGGTTTTGCAGTGTATGGTTTGTCTGGGAAAATTTTAATCCAAACTTTACCGCCACGTTTCATGTAACGAGTCATTGCAATACGAGCAGCCTCGATTTGACGGCTTGTAATCCAGGAAGCCTCCGTTGCTTGTAGACCAAATTCACCAAAAGCTACTGTAGTTCCACCTTTTGCTTGGCCTCTCATTTTACCACGATGTTGTCTACGATATTTAACACGTTTAGGCATTAACATAACACATTGCCCCCTTCCTTATTTATTAGTTTTAGTTGGAAGGACTTCTCCACGGTAGATCCACACTTTAACACCTAATTTACCATAAGTTGTATCAGCTTCTGCTGTACCATAGTCAATGTCAGCACGTAATGTGTGTAGTGGCACTGTTCCTTCACTATAATGTTCCGCACGGGCGATATCTGCTCCACCAAGACGTCCGGATACTTGTGTTTTAATTCCCTTTGCTCCACCGCGCATCGCACGTTGAATTGCTTGTTTCTGAGCACGACGGAATGAAATACGATTTTCTAATTGACGAGCAATATTATCAGCAACTAATTTTGCGTTAAGATCTACTTTTTTGATTTCAACGATATTAATGTGAACGCGTTTGCCAGTCAAGCTATTTAATGATTTACGTAGAGCTTCTACTTCTGAACCGCCTTTACCAATTACCATACCTGGTTTACCAGTATGAATTGTTATGTTTACACGATTTGCTGCACGTTCGATCTCAATAGAAGAAACAGCAGCTATCGCTAAACGGTTTTCAAGATATTCTCTGATTTTAATATCTTCATGTAGTAAGTCTGCATAATCTTTACCTGCATACCATTTTGACTCCCAGTCTTTAATGATACCCACGCGAAGACCTGTTGGATTTACTTTTTGGCCCACTGACTATCCCTCCTTCTTTTCTGTTACAACCACCGTAATGTGGCTTGTGCGTTTATTAATTTTACTTGCACGTCCTTGTGCACGTGGACGAAAACGTTTCAATGTTGCACCTTCATTTACAAATGCTTCCGAAATGATCAGATTATCCGCATCCATTTCATAGTTATGCTCTGCGTTTGCGACTGCAGATTTTAAAACTTTCTCTACAACCGGTGACGCACCGCGCTGTGTATGACGTAATATTGCAACTGCTTCACCAACATTTTTTCCTCGAATCAGATCAATGACTAAACGTACTTTACGAGGAGCAATACGAACCGATTTCGCAATGGCTTTTGCTTGCATTTGAGTAGCCTCCTCTCATTAGCGTTTTGTTTTCTTATCATCGCCAGCATGTCCTTTAAACGTACGTGTTGGCGCAAATTCACCTAATTTATGTCCTACCATGTCTTCTGTAATATAAACTGGAACGTGTTTACGTCCATCATATACAGCAACCGTATGACCGATAAATGTAGGGAAAATGGTTGAACGACGAGACCAAGTTTTCACAACTTGCTTCCTATCCGTTTCATTTAGTTTCTCGATTTTTGACAATAGATGGTCATCTGCAAAAGGTCCTTTTTTCAAACTACGACCCATGGATAAACCTCCTTTCAGGCTTTAGAGACGGGCGTTATTCCCCGCCATCTAATTCTATTATTTTTTACGTTTACGAACGATATATTTATCAGACGGCTTATTGCGCTGACGTGTTTTGTAACCAAGTGTTGGTTTACCCCATGGTGACATTGGTGATTTACGTCCGATTGGTGCACGACCTTCACCACCACCGTGTGGATGATCATTCGGGTTCATAACAGATCCACGAACAGTTGGTCGTTTACCTAACCAGCGAGAACGTCCTGCTTTACCAACACGAATAAGCTCATTTTCAATATTCCCAACCTGACCAACAGTGGCACGGCAAGTCATCAGAATTAATCGAACTTCTCCTGAAGCCATACGAACGAGTGCGTATTTATCCTCACGCCCAAGAATTTGTGCTTCTGCACCGGCTGAACGTGCAAGTTGCCCTCCACGACCTGGCTTTAATTCAACATTATGAATAACAGTCCCAACAGGAATATTCGCTAGTGGAAGTGCATTACCTAATTTGATATCCGCATTTTTACCAGATTCAATTTGTTGCCCTACTTTAAGTCCTTTTGGAGCTAAAATATAACGTTTTTCACCATCAGCATAATGTACTAATGCAATATTAGCTGTACGGTTTGGATCATATTCGATCGTAGCAACGCGTCCTGGTATACCGTCTTTGTCACGTTTAAAGTCAATAATACGGTATTGCCGTTTATGACCGCCGCCTTGATGACGAACAGTTAACTTTCCTTGATTATTACGACCGCCACGTTTGTACAACGGGCTCAGCAATGATTTTTCCGGAGTATCTGTAGTTATTTCAGAAAAGTCCAATATAGACATATTACGTCTACCATTTGAAGTTGGTCTGAACTTTTTAATCGCCATCTTGTTTCCCTCCTTCACTTACTTTTTTCTTAGCCTTCAAAGATATCCAGTTCTTTACTATCTTCTGAAAGCTGAACGATAGCCTTTTTGCGATCCGAACGGTATCCACCATAACGTCCCATTCGCTTGAATTTACCTTTGAGGTTCATTGTGTTTACTTTTTCTACTTTTACACCAAAAACTAATTCAACAGCGTCTTTAATTTCTGTTTTATTCGCTTTTGGATATACTTCAAACGTGTATTTTTTCTCTGCCATTAAATCAGCGGAATTCTCTGTAATGACAGGGCGCTTTATAATATCACGAGGATCTTTCATTATGCAAGCACCTCCCCTGCTTTTTCAGCTGCGTCTTTCAAAATGATCAGCTTGTCATGCGAAAGCAAGTCTAATACATTCATTTCCTCTACAGTTAAAACTTTAACTGATTGAAGATTGTTTGTTGAACGAATGATTGTTTCGTTTTTCTCAGTAGTTACAATTAACGCTTTTGTATCCACATGAAGTGCATTTAGCATATTAATTACTTCTTTTGTTTTCGGTACGTCCATTACAATGCTTTCTAAAACTACTAGATTTTCTTCTTTTACTTTTGAAGATAATGCAGATTTAAGTGCTAATCGACGTACTTTCTTTGGTAATTTATAGCTGTAGCTGCGTGGTGTTGGTCCAAAAACTGTTCCTCCACCTACCCATTGTGGCGAACGAATAGAACCTTGACGAGCACGACCAGTTCCTTTTTGGCGCCATGGTTTACGACCGCCACCGCGTACTTCGGAACGGTTTTTAACATCATGCGTTCCTTGACGTATTGCCGCACGTTGCATAACTACCGCTTCATGTAAAACATGAGTGTTTGGCTCAATACCGAAAACTGAATCATTTAATTCCACGTCTCCAGCTTGAGTTCCGTCTTGTTTTAATAGTGCTACTTTAGGCATGACATATCCTCCCTTCGTGTATATGATTAGTTAGCCTTTATTGCACTCGTAATTTTTACGAATGATTTTTTTGCACCAGGAACATTGCCTTTAATTAATAGTAGATTTTTTTCTACATCTACATTAACAACTTCAAGGTTTTGAATCGTTACTTGTTCAGCACCCATTTGTCCTGGTAGTTTTTTACCTTTAAATACTTTTGCTGGATCAGCTGCCATCCCCATTGAACCAGGACTTCTGTGAAAATGCGATCCATGGGAAGATGGGCCACGTTGTTGATTATGCCGCTTGATTGCTCCCTGAAATCCTTTTCCTTTAGAATTTCCAGTTACATCGATTTTGTCTCCAGCTTGAAAAACATCAACGCTAATTTCTTGACCAACTTCATATTCGTCAAGATTTGCGTAACGGATTTCACGAACGTAGCGCTTAGGGGCTGTGTTCGCTTTTTCAGCATGACCTTTACTCGCTTTATTAGTACGTGATTCCTTCGCATCTGCAAAACCGATTTGCAATGCTTCATAGCCATCATTTTCTAATGTTCTTTTTTGCAAAACTACGTTTGGCTCAGCTTGAATAACAGTTACTGGGATTAATTCTCCAGTTTCAGAAAACAACTGAGTCATGCCGATTTTACGACCTAAGATTCCTTTCGTCATCCGCTTGCACCTCCTATAATAAAACAATTATTTTATAATTTAATTTCAATATCCACACCCGACGGTAAGTCAAGACGCATTAATGAATCAACTGTTTGTGGTGTTGGATTAACAATATCGATCAAGCGTTTGTGTGTACGCATTTCGAATTGCTCACGTGAATCCTTGTATTTATGCACCGCACGCAATACAGTATAAACGGATTTTTCAGTAGGTAATGGAATCGGACCGGACACATTTGCACCAGAACGTTTCGCAGTAGCTACAATTTTTTCAGCAGATTGATCTAAAATACGGTGATCATATGCTTTTAAACGGATTCTAATCTTTTCTTTTGCCATTATTTTCCCTCCCTTTCGCCCATATTTTTATAGACATTCTCCGCAGAAATTTCTTGAGCACCCGCCATGGCAAAGGGGCCGGGTGTTCCAACAACCTTCCACTTCATCGCCTTTTTGACCAACATTCATATTATATAGAAAAATGCTGGTAAGTGCAACATCTTTTTTTAAAAAAGATATACGTGATTGCACATCTATGTATTATACTTACTTTTTTCAGTAATTGCAAGGGTTTCTGGTATTTTTTTTGCATGTTCGAGTTCCGTGCTTTCGATTCACCTATTCCAGCTTTTGTTCAGTTATATTTGTGGATTGTCCAGCATCATTTATGGTTTGTCCGGTCTAATTCGCAGTTTGTATAGTATCTGCCCGAAAAGAACAAAAGTGCGGGGCGTCCGTTTAGCGACGTACAAGTTGAAGCAATATACCTCTGCACTACGTTCGTCCGACCAAATGGTTACTGGGCATTGAACGTAGCTGCCTGAGGTATCTAAGTTATCCACAGCACTTGATTTTTATCATTGCTTAAGCAATAAAAAAACAGACAGCGTCGTCACGCCATCTGTTTTTTATAAACGCTATTATTTATCGATTGTTGATACAACACCAGATCCAACAGTACGTCCACCTTCACGAATGGAGAAACGAGTTCCTTCTTCAACTGCAATTGGTGAAATTAATTCTACTTTCATTTCTACATTATCCCCTGGCATTACCATTTCAGTTCCTTCTGGAAGTTCAATAACACCAGTCACGTCAGTTGTACGGAAGTAGAACTGCGGACGATAATTAGCGAAGAATGGAGTGTGACGTCCACCTTCCTCTTTTGACAACACATAAACTTCACCTTTGAAGCTTGTGTGTGGTGTAATTGTACCAGGCTTTGCTAGCACTTGACCACGGTTAATATCTTCACGTGCTACACCACGCAGTAGTGCACCAATGTTATCTCCAGCTTCTGCATAATCAAGAAGCTTACGGAACATTTCAACACCAGTTACAGTTGTTTTACCAGGTGCTTCATTAAGACCAATGATCTCTACTTCGTCCCCTACTTTAACTTCACCACGTTCCACACGACCAGTAGCTACTGTACCACGACCAGTGATGGAGAATACATCCTCAACTGGCATCATAAATGGTTTTTCTTTATCGCGTTCTGGAGTTGGGATGTACTCATCAACTGCAGCCATTAGTTCCACGATTTTTTCTTCGTATTCTGCATCGCCTTCAAGTGCTTTAAGAGCAGAACCTTTGATTACTGGTACTTCATCACCAGGGAAGTCATATTCAGTTAATAGATCACGAACTTCCATTTCTACTAATTCAAGCAGTTCTTCATCGTCTACCATATCCGTTTTGTTAAGGAATACTACGAAAGCAGGTACCCCAACGTTGCGTGATAGAAGGATATGCTCACGAGTTTGTGGCATTGGACCATCAGCAGCAGATACTACTAGGATTGCTCCGTCCATTTGCGCAGCACCAGTGATCATATTTTTAACATAGTCAGCGTGTCCTGGGCAGTCAACGTGTGCATAGTGACGCGTTTCAGTTTCATATTCTACGTGGGAAGTGGAGATAGTAATTCCACGTTCTTTTTCTTCTGGGGCACCATCAATTTGGTCATACCCCATCGCAGTACCAGAACCGTTTCTTTTGTTCATAACAGTTGTAATTGCAGCAGTTAATGTTGTTTTACCATGGTCAACGTGGCCAAGTGTCCCAACGTTTACGTGACTTTTTGAGCGGTCAAATTTTTCTTTACCCATTTATAGTTCCTCCTTTAAATAAATAAAAGTAATTTTATGTTTTATATGCAGCTAAGAAATAACCTTGTCTATTATTTCTTAGCCTTTACTAAATGTTATACGTTAGATTTGAATAAAAATCAATTATTCACCAGCATTTTTCTTGATAATTTCTTCAGAGATGCTTTTTGGTACTTCTTCATAGTGGTCAAAGTGCATCGTGAAGACACCGCGTCCTTGGGTGTTTGAACGTAATGCAGTTGCATAACCAAACATTTCAGCTAATGGCACGAAACCTTTAACTACTTGTGCAGTACCGCGAGCCTCCATACCTTCAACACGGCCACGACGGGAAGTTACATCTCCCATGATATCTCCCATATATTCTTCTGGAATAACAATTTCAACCTTCATCATTGGTTCCAAAAGTACTGGGTTACATTTATTTTTCGCTGCTTTTAGCGCCATTGAACCAGCTATTTTAAATGCCATCTCGTTCGAGTCAACATCATGGTAGCTTCCATCATATAATGTTGCTTTTACGTCAATCAGCGGATAGCCAGCTAACACACCATTTTCAGTAGCTTCTTTAATTCCAGCTTCAACAGAAGGAATGTATTCACGTGGTACTACCCCACCAACGACTTTATTTTCAAATTCAAAGCCGGCACCTTCTTCGTTTGGCTCAAACTTAACCCAAACGTGTCCATACTGGCCACGACCACCAGACTGACGCACGAATTTACCTTCAATTTCAGCACTAGCACGGAATGTTTCACGATACGCTACTTGCGGCGCACCTACATTTGCTTCTACTTTGAATTCACGTTTCAAACGATCGACGATGATATCCAGGTGAAGTTCACCCATACCGGAAATGATTGTCTGACCTGTTTCTACGTTTGTTTCTGTTTTAAATGTCGGATCCTCTTCAGCCAGCTTGGCTAAAGCAATACCCATTTTGTCCTGGTCAGCTTTTGTTTTTGGCTCAATAGCTACACCAATAACTGGTTCTGGGAATTCCATTGATTCCAAGATTACAAGGTTTTTTTCATCACATAGTGTATCCCCTGTTCCGGTATCTTTCAAACCTACAGCTGCTGCAATTTCTCCAGCGTATACTTTCGAGATCTCTTCACGAGAGTTTGCATGCATTTGCAGGATACGTCCAACGCGTTCACGTTTGTCTTTAACAGAGTTCTTCACATATGAACCGGAATCCAACGTTCCAGAGTATACGCGGAAGAAAGTTAATTTTCCAACGTAAGGGTCTGTCATAACTTTAAATGCTAGTGCTGAGAATGGAGCATCATCCGCTGACGGACGTGTTACTTTTTCTTCCGTACCTGGTACAATACCTTCAATCGCAGCAACATCTGTTGGCGCTGGTAGGTAATCAATTACACCATTAAGTAATAATTGAACCCCTTTATTTTTAAATGCTGATCCACAAAACACAGGATAAAGTTCAACATTTAGTGTTGCTTGACGAATAGCACTCGTTAATTCTTCGTTGGAGATTTCCTCACCTTCAAGGAATTTCATCATTAGATCTTCATCAAGTTCGGATACAGCCTCGATCAAGCTAGCGCGTAATTCTTCAGCCTTATCCTTGTATTCTGCAGGGATTTCTCTGGATTCATCTTTTGTACCTAAATCATCTACATAGAAATGTGCTTCCATGTTGATCAGGTCAATGATTCCTTCAAAATTATCTTCAGCACCAATTGGCAACTGAACCGGATGAGCATTAGCACCTAAACGTTCTTTCAATGTACCAGTTGAGTACAGAAAGTCAGCACCAATTTTATCCATTTTGTTAATGAACACAACACGTGGTACACCATATGTTGTCGCTTGACGCCATACAGTTTCCGTTTGTGGTTCAACACCTGATTGTGCATCAAGAACAGTTACTGCTCCATCCAGCACACGTAATGAACGTTCAACTTCCACTGTGAAGTCCACGTGACCTGGTGTGTCAATAATATTTATACGATGGTCATTCCATGCAGCAGTAGTTGCGGCGGAAGTAATTGTGATTCCCCGTTCTTGTTCCTGCTCCATCCAGTCCATCTGTGAAGCACCTTCATGTGTTTCACCTATTTTATGAATACGGCCTGTGTAGAAAAGAATACGCTCAGTAGTAGTGGTTTTTCCTGCATCAATGTGAGCCATAATACCAATATTACGCGTCTTTTCCAAGGAGAACTCTCTAGCCATGTATTCTTCTCCTTCCTCTTAAAAGCTTTTGATTGTTTTAACTTACCAACGATAGTGAGCAAATGCTTTATTTGCTTCTGCCATTTTATGCAATTCCTCGCGTTTTTTAACAGCTGCTCCCGTGTTATTGGAAGCATCCAGAATTTCATTCGCAAGACGTTCTTCCATCGTTTTTTCTCCGCGAAGGCGTGAGTAATTAACGATATAGCGTAAGCCTAGTGCTTGACGACGTTCAGGGCGAACTTCCATTGGCACTTGATAGTTTGAACCACCAACTCGTCTCGCACGAACCTCAAGTACTGGCATTACATTTTTCATAGCTTGTTCGAAAACTTCCATAGCGTTTTGTCCGCTTCTTTGTCCAACAAGTTCAAATGCATTATAAAGAATTTTTTGTGCTTTTCCTCGTTTACCATCGATCATGATTTGGTTGATTAAACGAGTCACTAATTTTGAATTATAAAGTGGATCTGGCAAGACATCGCGTTTAGGTACTGGTCCTTTACGTGGCATATGTCCTCCTCCTTTCTTTGCTGTGTTGTTTTATACGTTAGATCGTGATTTGTATTTTAAAAGCAATCATTTATTTTTTCTTAGGTTTTTTAGTACCGTATTTAGAACGACCTTGCATACGACCTTCAACCCCTGCTGTATCAAGCGCTCCACGAACTATGTGATAACGCACACCAGGCAAGTCTTTTACACGGCCACCACGAAGCAACACAACACTGTGCTCTTGTAAATTATGTCCAATTCCAGGAATATAGGCTGTTACTTCCATGTTATTTGACAAACGAACACGCGCATATTTACGAAGTGCAGAGTTTGGCTTTTTCGGTGTCAATGTACCAACACGAGTACAAACGCCACGTTTTTGAGGTGAGTTTTGATTCGTGATTTTTTTCTTAAAGCTATTGTACCCTCTGTTAAGTGCAGGAGAGTCTGATTTTTTTGGTTTGCTTACGCGACCTTTACGTATAAGCTGATTAATTGTAGGCATAAAATTTATCCTCCCTTCTTACAAGTATATGTTTCGTTTAGTGTATGAAAACTAGATACCGCCTAACATTTAGGGCTATTTGTAATACCACACATCCAGGTGGTTCATCTTTTAGTAAAAAAACAAAGCTTTAACGACTATTGCGCCAAAAGCTCTATCGTTTTATCGCAACTGTTGATGCACCAACCTCAATGCCACAAGCAGCTCCCAGTTTATCCATGGAATCTACTCGCTTGCAAGGTATGTCTAGTTCATTCGCTAAGTTAACTACCTTTTGTGTTATATGCTCATCAGCATCATCAGCAATAAACACTTCACTTATTTCGCCGTTTTTCATGGCTTTAAGTGTTTGTTTTGTTCCGATTATCACTTGTGATTGAACCTTAGTCACTTTATCATAAGACACCCTCATATCCTCCAAAGCAACAAGCTTTATCAGAAGCACCTTGAATATTTTATCATTCCCATTTTTCTATGTCAATATAAAATGATAAATTTTAGGTGCTTCTGATTATTTTACTTGTTTAAAAATAATATTCTGCTAAAATGCCTGCTCCCCCTTGAAGTAAATACAGCATTTTCGCATTTCTTATTGAACCGTTTCCGTTTCTTCTATTTCTTCTATAACTTCTTCGAGCTCGTCTATCGATGTTTTTATATTACGATATCTTTGCATACCGGTACCAGCCGGCACAAGTTTACCTATGATAACATTCTCTTTAAGACCTAATAGCTCATCACGTTTCCCTTTTATAGCAGCATCTGTAAGAACTCTTGTTGTTTCCTGGAATGATGCGGCAGATAAGAATGAATCTGTTTCTAGGGATGCCTTCGTGATCCCCAGCAATACTGGTTTTCCAATCGCAGGTTGCTTGCCTTCATTCAAGACAGTATGGTTTGCGTTTTTAAACTGATGCAATTCAAGCAATGAACCTGGAAGAACATTTGTGTCTCCAGCGTCAATCACGCGGATCTTGCGCAGCATTTGACGTACCATTACTTCAACGTGCTTATCACCGATTTCAACACCTTGCATACGATATACGCGTTGTACTTCACGCAACAGGTAAGCTTGAACTCCGTCCACACCCTGTACACGAAGCAAATCTTTCGGATCAACAGAACCCTCTGTCAGCTCTTGACCTGCAATTATTTCATCACCAACAGAAACTTTCATACGTGCATTGTATGGAACTGCATATGCTCGCTGTTCTACCTCACCTTGAACGATAATTTCTTGTTTATCTTTAACCTCTTTGATTTCATCGATCGTACCAAAGATTTCACTGATAACGGCTTGCCCTTTAGGATTACGAGCTTCAAACAACTCCTGAATCCGCGGGAGACCTTGTGTAATATCATCACCGGCAACTCCACCTGTATGGAAAGTACGCATCGTCAACTGTGTACCTGGTTCACCGATAGATTGTGCCGCAATAATCCCTACCGCCTCACCGACTTCTACATCGGCACCTGTTGCGAGGTTACGTCCATAGCATTTTAGACATACACCATGTTTTGTATTACATGTGAATGCGGATCGGATGGTTACTTCTTCAATTCCGGCTTCAACAATCTGTTTTGCCTGATCCTCCGAAATAAGTGTATCCTTTTCCACAATTACTTCATTAGATTCAGGATGGTTTACCGCAACAAAAGTAGTTCTACCAATTAAGCGATCAATTAAAGGTTCAATCATTTCCGTCCCATCCATTAGACTAGAGACTGTTAAACCACGATCTGTTCCACAATCATCTTCACGTACAATTACATCTTGCGCTACATCTACCAGACGACGTGTCAAGTAACCAGAATCTGCAGTTTTCAGTGCGGTATCAGCAAGACCTTTACGTGCACCATGGGTAGAAATAAAGTACTCCAGCACAGTTAATCCTTCACGGAAACTTGATTTGATTGGCAGTTCGATAATTTTACCAGCCGGGTTGGCCATCAATCCACGCATACCTGCAAGCTGCGTAAAGTTTGATGCATTACCCCTAGCTCCTGAGTCACTCATCATAAATATAGGATTTCTATCACTTAATGAATGCATCAGTTTATCCTGGATCGTATCTTTTGCTTGTGACCAGATAGCAATTACCCTATCATAGCGCTCCTCATCCGTAATTAAACCACGACGGAACTGTTTGGATACTTTATCAACTTTCACTTGAGCTTCATCAAGTATCTGTTCTTTTTCAGCTAATACAACGATATCTGATATACCAACAGTCATACCTGCTCTTGTGGAATAGTTGAAACCAAGATCTTTCATTCGATCCAGCATTATCGATGTTTCGGAGACTTTAAAGCGTTTAAACACTTCCGCAATAATATCACCCAGGAAGCCCTTTTTATATGGCTTAATAATTTCACGCTTTTTAATTTCTTCTTTAATATTCGTTCCACCTTCTACAAAATACATTCCAGGGGTTTCAACCTCTAAATTGTGTTTTGTAGGTTCATTGATATATGGGAATGAATCCGGCAAGATCTCATTAAAGATCAGCTTACCTACTGTTGTTATCAACAATTGATTTTGTTGTTCTTCTGTAAATGTTTTATTATTTAAACCGGCAGCATGCACTGCTACTCTTGTGTGTAAGTGTACATATCCATTTTGATAAGAGATTAAGGCTTCATTAAGATCTTTAAATACAGTTCCCTCACCCACAGCAGCTTCACGTTCCAATGTTAGGTAATAATTTCCTAATACCATATCCTGTGATGGAGTTACAACTGGTTTACCATCTTTCGGATTCAAAATGTTTTGTGCTGCCAGCATAAGGATTCTTGCTTCAGCTTGAGCTTCTGCTGATAAAGGAACATGCACAGCCATTTGGTCTCCATCAAAGTCAGCGTTATAAGCTGTACATACTAATGGGTGCAAGCGAATAGCACGACCTTCAACAAGTGTTGGTTCAAAAGCTTGAATTCCTAATCGATGCAATGTCGGTGCACGATTTAACAGTACAGGATGTTCTTTAATTACTTCTTCCAATACATCCCAAACATCTGGATGAACACGCTCGATTTTACGTTTAGCTGATTTTATATTATGTGCAAGACCTTTAGCTACTAGCTCTTTCATAATAAATGGCTTGAATAACTCCAGCGCCATTTCTTTCGGCAAACCACATTGATACATTTTCAAATGAGGTCCAACGACGATAACAGAACGACCAGAGTAATCCACACGTTTACCTAACAAGTTTTGACGGAAACGACCTTGTTTCCCTTTCAACATATGGGAAAGAGACTTCAATGGTCTGTTCCCAGGACCTGTAACTGGTCTACCACGACGACCATTATCAATTAATGCATCTACCGCTTCTTGAAGCATACGTTTTTCATTTTGCACGATAATGCTAGGTGCTCCAAGATCCAATAGGCGCTTCAGACGGTTATTTCGGTTAATCACACGACGATAGAGATCATTTAAATCAGATGTAGCAAAACGTCCACCATCAAGCTGTACCATCGGTCTAATTTCGGGTGGAATGACAGGTAATACATCAAGTACCATCCAAGAAGCATCATTTCCTGAATGACGGAATGACTCCAATACTTCTAAACGCTTGATTGCACGGGTTCTACGTTGTCCTTGAGCTGTTTTCAGTTCTTCTCTTAAAGTATCAACTTCCTTTTCAAGATCAATATCCTGAAGAAGCTTGCGAATTGCTTCAGCTCCCATTTGTGCTTTGAAAGATTTTCCATACTTATCATAATAAGCCCGGTATTCCTTCTCTGATAAAAGTTGTTTTTTCTCTAATGGTGTATTTCCTGAGTCTGTGACGATATACGCAGCAAAGTAGATAACCTCTTCCAACGCTCGTGGAGACATGTCCAGCACTAAACCCATCCGGCTCGGAATTCCTTTAAAATACCAAATATGTGATACTGGAGCCGCCAACTCAATATGCCCCATCCGTTCACGGCGAACTTTAGATTTCGTTACTTCTACCCCACATCGATCACAGACGACACCTTTATACCTTACACGCTTGTACTTCCCGCAATGACATTCCCAATCTTTTTGCGGCCCGAAGATACGTTCGCAAAACAACCCGTCTTTCTCAGGTTTTAATGTACGATAATTAATTGTTTCTGGTTTTTTTACCTCGCCGTATGACCAAGAGCGAATCTTCTCTGATGAAGCTAAACCTATTTTCATATACTCAAAGTTATTTACATCTAGCAAGGGGCCAACCTCCCTTTTAATGTCCGATTTCCCTTAAGCTTACAACCTGAGTTGTAAATATAAAGCTGGAGGTTGACCTGTTAATAGGTCAACCTTCATTATTAATTTTCTTCCACTTCCAAGTTAAGCTTGCTTGCTTGTTCTGTTTCTTCCTCTTCCAGTTCACGCATATCAATTTCCTCTTCGTCACTGGTAAGCATCTTAACATCCATTCCAAGACTTTGCAGTTCTTTGATCAGTACCTTAAATGACTCTGGCACACCAGGCTCTGGTACATTATCACCTTTAACAATTGACTCATACGTTTTCACCCGGCCAATAACATCATCTGATTTAACAGTCAAAATTTCCTGGAGTGTATATGCAGCACCGTATGCTTCCAGTGCCCAAACTTCCATTTCCCCAAATCGCTGACCACCAAACTGGGCTTTACCACCAAGTGGCTGTTGTGTAACCAGTGAGTAAGGACCAGTGGAACGAGCGTGTAATTTATCATCGACCATATGGGCGAGTTTAATCATGTACATGACACCAACAGACACACGATTATCAAATGGTTCTCCAGTTCTTCCATCATACAGAACCGTTTTTGCATCTCGTGGCATTCCCGCTTCTTCCAAGGTATCCCAAACATCTTGTTCACTTGCACCATCAAATACAGGTGATGCAACGTAAAGTCCAAGCTGCCTGGCAGCCATTCCTAAGTGTAATTCAAATACTTGACCAATATTCATTCGTGACGGAACACCTAATGGGTTAAGCATAACATCGATTGGTGTACCATCAGGTAAAAACGGCATGTCTTCTTCTGGTAAGATCCTGGATATTACCCCTTTATTACCATGACGCCCTGCCATTTTATCCCCTTCATGAATTTTACGTTTTTGTACGATATAAGCACGGACTAGCTGGTTAACTCCTGGTGGTAGCTCATCACCATCTTCACGGTTAAAAATCTTAACATCTAAGACAATTCCTCCCGCACCATGCGGCACACGTAGAGAAGTATCACGAACTTCCCGAGCCTTTTCACCAAAAATAGCATGGAGCAGACGCTCTTCAGCAGATAGTTCCGTTACCCCTTTTGGCGTTACTTTACCAACCAGGATATCACCATCAGTGACTTCTGCACCCACACGGATAATTCCATGTTCATCGAGATCCTTCAGTGCCTCTTCTCCAACATTTGGAATATCTCTTGTAATTTCTTCAGGTCCAAGTTTAGTATCACGAGCTTCTGATTCATACTCTTCAATGTGAATTGAAGTGTATACATCTTCCTTTACCAGTCTTTCACTCATGATGATAGCATCTTCATAGTTGTAGCCTTCCCATGTCATGAAACCAACAAGAGCATTTCGACCTAGCGCAAGCTCTCCATCTTCCATCGAAGGTCCATCGGCAAGAATTTCGCCTTTGGTTACACGATCACCCTCACTCACGATTGGTCGCTGGTTATAACAGGTCCCCTGATTTGAGCGAATAAACTTTTGTAATTTATAGCGATCTACATCACCTTGTACTTCTTTACCATCTACTTCAGAGATGCGACGAACGATAATTTCTTTTGCTTCAACACGCTCTATAACTCCTGAATTTCGACAGATCATTGCAGCACCGGAGTCTTTCCCATTAACATACTCCATTCCCGTACCAACAATAGGTGCTTCCGGATTAATCAATGGTACTGCTTGACGTTGCATATTTGCTCCCATCAATGCCCGGTTGGAGTCATCATTTTCTAAGAAAGGAATACATGCGGTAGCAGCAGATACAACCTGCTTTGGCGATACGTCCATATAGTCAATTTGATCACGAGGTACGATTACGTTTTCCTCGCGAAAACGTGCGATTACTTCATGATTAGTAAATGTACCGTCATCATTCAAGTGAGCATTAGCCTGTGCGACAACATAATTATCTTGTTCATCTGCGGTTAAATAATCAATTTGTGCAGTTACTTTACCAGTATCCGGATCGACCCTTCGATATGGTGTTTCAACAAAACCGAACTTGTTTACCTTTGCATAGCTGGATAGCGAGTTAATCAATCCGATATTCGGTCCTTCAGGTGTTTCAATTGGACACATACGACCATAGTGTGAGTAGTGAACATCTCGAACTTCAAAGCCTGCACGTTCACGCGTTAAACCACCTGGTCCTAATGCAGATAATCGGCGCTTATGCGTTAGTTCTGCCAAAGGATTTGTTTGATCCATAAACTGTGATAACTGAGAGCTTCCGAAGAACTCTTTGATTGAAGCTATCACTGGTCGTATATTAATTAGCTGTTGTGGTGTAACACTGGATGTATCCTGAATGGACATTCTCTCACGCACAACACGTTCCATGCGTGACAATCCAATACGGAATTGATTTTGCAATAGTTCTCCGACAGAACGGAGTCGGCGATTTCCAAGGTGATCAATATCATCCGTATCTCCGACTCGATGTAATAAATTAAAGAAATAACTGATTGATGATAAAATATCAGCTGGTGTTATATTTTTTATTGAAGTATCCACATTTCCATTTCCAATAATATGGAGTTCCCTCTCTCCACTAGGATCAGTAGGGTCTACAATTTTAATCGATTGCAGCACAATATCATCATCAAGCACACCATCATGCAGCTTAATTACTTTCTCACCAAGTTTTTCTTCTTCCTTCTCTAAGTAAGGAAGAAGTTTATTTAATATTTTACGCTCTAACTTATCGCCTTTCTCTGCTAAAACTTCACCAGTCTCCCGATCAACAATTGTTTCAGCTAAAACTTGATTAAACAGACGATTTTTAATGTGCAATTTCTTATTCATTTTATAACGACCAACATGCGCAAGGTCATAGCGTTTTGGATCAAAAAAGCGAGATACCAATAAGCTTCTTGCGTTATCAACAGTCGGTGGTTCTCCTGGACGAAGGCGTTCATAGATTTCAAGCAATGCCTTTTCAGTAGTTTCTGTGTTGTCTTTTTCAAGTGTATTCTTAAGGTACTCATTATCCCCTAGAAGATCAATGATTTCCTGATCTGTACCAAATCCAAGCGCACGTAAAAGCACGGTAATAGGAAGTTTACGTGTTCGATCTATCCGGACATAAACGACATCTTTTGCATCTGTTTCAAATTCCAACCATGCTCCGCGGTTGGGTATAACAGTGGCAGCAACGCCCCTTTTTCCGTTTTTATCCATTTTTTCATGAAAGTAGACACTCGGTGAACGCACGAGCTGCGACACGATAACTCGTTCTGCTCCATTAATTACAAACGTCCCCGTATCTGTCATAAGCGGGAAATCACCCATGAATACTTCCTGCTCTTTAACTTCACCTGTTTCATTGTTGATCAAACGAACCTTCACACGAAGTGGAGCATTAAATGTTACATCTCTTTCCTTCGATTCATCAACAGGATACTTTGGCTCACTTAAACTATAATCTATAAATTCTAGTGATAGGTTTCCTGTAAAATCTTCAATCGGAGAAATATCCTGAAACATTTCCCTCAAACCTTCTTCTAAAAACCATTGATAAGAAGCTGTTTGAATTTCGATTAAATTTGGCAACTCTAAAACTTCACTGATACGCGCATAGCTCCTGCGTTGGCGGTGCCGTCCATACTGAACTAGTTGACCTGTCAACTGCTTCACCCCTTAAATCAAGCATTTTTCGTAGAATTATTCTACTTAAAATGGTTATTATGTTTAGAAAAACATTGCTGAATAATAATTGCAGCTTTTGTTTTTCGTATCCTACAAATTCGAATACCTTACGTTCTCTTAGACATTCGGAACAAACCTGCGATCTCGGAGTTATCACAAGCTTTCCTAAATAGGTTAAGAAGAGTACAAATTTCATTGGTTATAAACTATTCATTTTCCCAACTTTAGAAATAAAATAAAATAGAAAAAAGGCTTTTTCCAAAAAAACCTCACCGTTAAATTTTCTCGATTTTATCATTGTCTCCGATCACCAATGAAATATACATTTTATTTTACATGATTATTCTGCTTGACAGAACAATCCCCATGTTAGCATTTACCTATACTATCACATGAATATTACTCGGTCAAATATTTAATAGCCCTGAGTATAAAATAACCTTTATTTCTTGCAACTACCTCAACATCGCCAAATAAATCTTCCATTTTTTCTTTGGCGGATGGGGCGCCTTGTTTCTTTTGAATAACTACCCACAATTCCCCATGATCCATTAATGCTTCTTTGGATTCCTCAAACATTTGATAAACTACTTTTTTTCCCGCTCTAATCGGTGGGTTTGTTAGAATAGCCGCAAATTTGCGATTACCTAATTTAACCAATCGATCACTTTGGATAATTTCAATGTTTTCGACATGATTTTCTTCTGCATTTTGCTTTGCTAATGTTAATGCTCGCTCATTTATATCAGACATCACTATATTACGTTCCTCGTGACGATCTGCTAGAGAAATACCAATAGGGCCATAACCACAGCCAAGATCCAACAAATCACCGGCAATTGCAGGCATCCTGAATTTTTCTATGAGTAATCGTGAACCAAAATCCACTTCATCTTTTGAAAAAACACCTACATCACTGGTAAATGTATATGGTTTTCCTTTTAACTGATAAATCCATTTCTTGGGTGAACTTTTAGATTGAGGTTTTTGCGAAAAGTAATGCTCAGACATTTAGCACCTACTTTTAATAGAATTTTAGAAGATATGAAAAGCCTGCAACACTTTCGATTCCTACCGACCATAAAACCGGAACTAGGCTAAGCACATTTGATATAAAGAGCCCGCCGCAAAACGACGAGCTCACAGATAGTATACATAAAACTTACTTAACTTCTACTTCAGCGCCAGCTTCTTCAAGTTTAGCTTTAACTTCTTCAGCTTCTTCTTTTGAAACGCCTTCTTTAATTGCTTTTGGTGCATTATCAACCATGTCTTTTGCGTCTTTAAGACCAAGACTGGTGATTTCACGTACCGCTTTAACAACTTTGATTTTTGATGCTCCAGCACCCGTAAGTACTACATCAAATTCAGTTTGTTCTTCAGCAGCTTCTCCAGCTCCTGCGCCGCCTGCTACTGCAACAGGTGCTGCAGCTGTTACTCCAAATTCTTCTTCAATTGCTTTAACTAGATCATTTAAATCTAATACTGACATTTCTTTAATCGCATCAATGATTTGTTCTTTAGTCATGATATATTTCCTCCTAATTTCCTTTTAATTTTAATGGTTACCTTTTATTAAAAATAGACGGGCGTTCGTTCACGCACCTTGTTCTTCTTTTTGATCCGCAACAGATTTTGCAGCATATGCAAAGTTACGAATAGGTGCTTGAAGCACGCTAAGCAGCATGGAAACCATACCTTCGTAATTTGGAAGACTGGCAAGTTCTTTGATTTGATCAAGTGTTGCTACTTCACCTTCGATTACTCCGCCCTTAATTTCAAGTGCATCATTTTTCTTTGCAAAATCATTAATAATTCTTGCAGGTGCTACGATATCATCATTACTAAACGCAACAGCAGTTGGTCCAACTAATGTGTCATTTAGTTCGCTTAATTCAGCAGCTTCAATCGCGCGACGAGTCATTGTGTTTTTATACACCTTGAAGTCGATACCTGCTTCACGCAGCTGTTTACGCAATTCTGTTACTTCAGCAACATCAAGACCACGGTAATCAACCACCACGGATGTTTGACTTGCACGGAACTTATCCGCAATTTCTTCAACGATCTGTTTCTTTTTTTCGATAATACTAGACATCATTCCACCTCCTACTTTAGTTCATCATACCGCTTCATAAAGCCTAGACTTCCTGGATTATAGACATATAAGAAAAGCCCCCATATAGACATGGAGGCTCTTTATAATAATTGATAATCAAAACGAATTATCGCATCTGTTTATAAACACCTCGGCAGGATATTAAGTGCATTCGCACCCCTACTGTCTACGGTATAACGTATTCATTTATATAACGAAATTCAGTATAACCAATGGATCCCGAAAAGTCAATACCTAATTAGCGAAAATCAGAAACATCCACTTTAATTCCCGGTCCCATTGTAGAAGATATCGAAACATTCTTCATATATGTTCCTTTTGAAGCTTGCGGCTTAACTTTTACAAGTTGTTCTGTTAGAGCTTTAAAGTTTTCGATTAATTTTTCATTATCAAATGAAATTTTGCCAATCGGAACATGAATGTTAGATTGTTTATCTACACGATACTCTACTTTACCAGCTTTTATATCTTTTACAGCTTTTTCTATTTCAAAAGTTACTGTCCCAGTTTTAGGGTTAGGCATAAGTCCTTTTGGTCCAAGCACTCTACCAAGTTTACCAACTTCAGCCATCATGTCTGGAGTTGCAACAATTACATCAAATTCAAACCAACCCTGGTTGATTTGGTTGATATAATCAGATTCTCCAACATAATCTGCTCCAGCTGCTTCAGCTTCTTTTGCTTTTTCACCTTTTGCGAAAACTAATACACGTTGTGTTTTCCCAGTACCGTGAGGAAGTACCATTGCACCTCGAATTTGCTGGTCTGCTTTCTTAGGATCTACTCCCAAACGGAATGCGGCTTCAACTGTTTCATCAAAATTCGCTTTTGCAGCTTCTTTTGCTAAAGCAACTGCTTCTGTTATCTCATAAATGTTTGAACGATCAACAAGCTTTAATGCTTCTTGATATTTTTTTCCTTTTTTAGCCATTTTATTTCCTCCTCTATTGTGGTTATAACGGTAATACCTCCCACTTGAGAAAAACGCTAATGCGTTTTTCTAGATGCCAAAGGGTATGGTCAGCGGTCCGATTGGAAAAATCGACATAACCTAACCTCATCGAGCGCAGAATATCACTTTCACGAAAAAGGTTGCGAGTAGGCAAGCAATCGCAACCTGTACCGTATTAACGTTTTTCGAATACGCTGGATGCATATCTATCAAAGATTAGTCCTCGATTGTGATACCCATACTGCGAGCAGTTCCTTCAACCATGCGCATCGCTGCTTCTACATCAGCGGCGTTTAAATCAGGCATTTTTGTTTCTGCAATTTCTTTTACTTTATCGCGTTTTACTGTAGCGACTTTATTACGATTAGGCTCACCTGATCCAGTTTCAATACCAGCTGCTTTTTTCAATAGTACAGCTGCAGGTGGAGTTTTTGTAATAAATGTAAATGAACGGTCTTCAAATACCGTAATTTCAACAGGGATTATCATACCCGCTTGTTCTTGCGTACGTGCATTGAATTCTTTACAAAATCCCATGATATTAACACCTGCTTGACCAAGCGCTGGCCCTACTGGTGGTGCCGGATTAGCTTTCCCAGCCGGAATTTGCAATTTCACTAACTTGATTACTTTTTTAGCCACGAGACACACCTCCTTAAAGTCCGTGATGTGGTAATAGGGGTATTTCCCCTCCCACTCAAATTTAACTTTCGCTCCTCTAGTTTGAGGGCATGAATAACAAAAGAATTTTAGCATGAATAATAAAATAATGCAAGGTTTTGTCCGAATTTTTTTATCCTATCTTTTCAACTTGTGAAAAATCCAGCTCTACAGGTGTTTCCCTGCCAAACATATTAACATGAACCTTCACTTTTTGTTTATCAACATCAATATGTTCAATCGATCCTGCAAAATCAGTAAACGGACCTTCCGTGACACGGACATTTTCTTTTAACTCAAAATCGACTTGAACAACAGATTCATTAACACCCATACGCTTCAATACCATTTCTGCTTCTTCAGGCAACAAAGGGGTCGGCTTCGTTCCGCCACCGCTTGAACCAATAAAGCCCGTAACACCCGGCGTATTACGTACGACATACCAGGAATCATCTGTCATAATCATTTCTGTTAATACATAGCCAGGGAAAAATTTCTTTTTGACCACTTTCTTTTTTCCATTTTTAATCTCGGTTTCTTCATCTTCTGGGACGATAACTCTGAAGATCTTATCTTCCATCCCCATTGTTTCCACACGCTTATCTAAATTCAATTTTACTTTGTTTTCATACCCGGAATACGTATGAACGACATACCAATTTTTTTCCATGCAAATAGGACAATGTAATTTGCCCTTCCCTCCCTTTGATTAATTTTGTTTTATATCGTTGTTTAACACAGTCGTTTTCGAATAATGTACTGCTCTTTTTCATGTTTAGACCACGCACCGCTCGTTCCGCCCTAAAGTGGCATTTTTTTTAGATATAAAAAAGTGGCGTAACATACCGGCGAGCATGCGCCGTTCCAGTATTTTGCTAGGGAGAACGAAGTGTATTCCCGAAACTTTTATAAAGAACCTTTTGATCAATACCACTTATCATTATTACCCCAATATTAAAAAACCCGTTAGTCCGGGTTTTTCTAAATTTAAGATATTATTTTTCATTATAGCATAAATACGTAATAATTATTCAACTAATTACCTTAAAGTAAATTCAAAACCTGGGTAATTCCAAGATCTATCAGAAAGAAAAACACCGCTACAAACGTTACAGTTACAAGAACGGTAATCGTATAGCTCGTTAATTCCTTGCCTTTTGGCCAGCTGACCTTTTTCATTTCTCTTGATACGTCTTTTAAAAACTTGAACATGCTTGTACCCCCAAACCATAACTGAAAATACGCTATTTATTTTGTCTCACGGTGCAGTGTGTGCTCTCCACATGCTTTACAAAATTTGCGAACCTCTAACCGCACAGGTGTTGTGGATATATTTTTAGAAGTAGAATAATTTCTATTTGAACAAACCGTACACGCTAAAGTGATTTTTTTACTCATTATATCTCCCCAATTATAGAGGTTATTCAAAAATTCCAGCAAATAGAGCAGATCGAAATTCTTCGTTAGCACTCTCACATATTCATTGCATATGTTCCAATGTTTGGAAAGGAAAAACCACCTTTCCTTCGTGCGATTCATATTTTATAGCCTTTCGAGTGCTCGAAGTAAATTGTGTCCTTTTTCCTCTTTTTTTTAAACCAATACTTATAGAATTTTAACAAATATAAATGTAGCATGGTTGTTCATCTATGTCAACATGAGACTCCCACCGCTAAAGCCGATATCCATGATATTCCTAGTAGCTTTCTCTCATTGATTCCATCAATTGCTCCAGCTTTCGTTTCACACGCTGAAGTGCATTATCAATTGATTTCACATGCCGTTTTAATGCAATAGAAATCTCTTGGTATGTACGGCCATCCAAATATAAATGGAGAACTTCCTTTTCTAACTCGCTTAATAATTCAGATAACTTTAATTCCATATCCACGAACTCTTCTCTGTTCACCAATAATTCTTGTGGATCTATCGCCCGTGATCCTGCAATCACATCCAACAACGTTCGGTCTGATTCTTCATCATAAATCGGCTTATCCAATGATACATAGGAATTCAGAGGAATATGCTTTTGCCTTGTTGCTGCTTTAATTGCCGTAATAATTTGCCTGGTTACACATAGCTCTGCAAATGCCTTAAATGAAGAAAGCTTGTCCCCGTCAAAATCTCGGATTGCCTTATAAAGCCCAATCATTCCTTCTTGAATAATATCCTCTTTATCAGCACCAATCAGAAAATAGGTACGTGCTTTTGCCCACACAAAATTCCTATACTTTTGTATTAGAAAATCAAGCGCATGGCTGTTTCCCTGATGAAACAGTTGTATGATTTCTTCATCAGCATGTTCACTTAAGCTGTCATTTTTTACCTCTAATTGCTTGACAATCACCAAGAATGACCCCCTGACTACAATGCAGTCACTTTAGAATCATTATACAGAAGCCCACCAAGCCCGTCAATACAATATAAAAGCGATTTCATTTATTATCAGGAGAAAAAGTTATCTATCCCCTCTTCTCCACTTTTCAAATGTTTCAAGTATATTCTGATCAAGGTGAATCTTTGATTGAGGCTGTACCTTATGATGGCTTTTTATTGTTTCTTCAATTTCTCTTTCAATATTTTTTAATTCAACAAAAAGCTCACGAGATGATTTACGTAATGCACCCTGACCAAAAATCGTTCGTTGTTCTGCGTAATCAGAGGTTGCTACATAAACCTGGGTGCGTACATTTTTTATTTTTTTGACCAATTTTTCTATACATTCATCAGCTGTTTCCTTTTCCTTTGTGAAAATAATTTCCACTTTTCGTGTTTCTAACTTATTTTCAATACCACGTACATAATAAGCATCAAATACGATAATTACTCGATGGCCTATATATGCCTGGTATTCTGCCATCAAATCAATTAAGCGATCACGAGCCTGACCCATGTCTTTTTCCTTCAGCCGCTGCAATTCGTCCCATGCTCCGATTATATTATAACCATCTACTACTAGAACGATCATCATTAATCACCAAGCGGAAACCTTTTGCGATATACTTCATATAGTAATAAACTGCATGCAACAGATGCATTTAACGATGAAACCTGACCTTTCATTGGCAGGCTGAGGGTCCAATCACATTTGCTCTTAACTAGACGACTCATCCCTTTTCCCTCATTACCAATTACCAGAGCTAACGGCAATTCACCATCAAGCATACGGTAATCCTCTGTTGCATCTGCTTCAGTACCTACAATCCATACATTGCGTCCTTTTAATTCATCAATTGTATTAGCAATATTGGTTACCCTGGCAACCGGAATATGCTCCATTGCACCTGCAGCAGTTTTTGCAACGGAAGACGTGAGTCCAACTGAACGCCTTTTAGGAATAATTACCCCATGAGCACCAGTAGCATCAGCTGTCCGCAAAATAGACCCCAAGTTATGTGGATCCTCCAGCCCGTCCAATATAATAAAAAAGGGTGCTTCTTCTTTTTCTTCGGCTTTAGCAAACAACTCCTCAAGTGATGTATACTCATAGGAAGCAACATAGGCGATAACCCCTTGATGATTGCCATCGGTAAGCTGATTCAATTTGCTTTTCGGTACTTTTTGAACAATTGTTCCAGCTTGTTTAGCCAGTTGGTGTAACTTCGCATATGTATTCGAATTTAATTGCTCCGTTACAAAAACCTTGTTAACGGAGCGACCCGACTTCAATGCTTCTATAACAGGGTTTTTTCCAATAATCATTTCTGGATCCATGCTATACATCCCTCTCCTCAATGAACCTGACAGCAGCTTGTAGCAACTCGGTTAGTCTCCTTTGATTATTTAAAAGATAGTGATAGCCAATTAATGCTTCAAAAGCCGTACTGTAGCGGTATGTTTGTACACTTGTGTTTTTGGGGATAGAACCGGATTTTGCATTTCTACCCCTGAAAACGATCCGCTCCTCTTCCTCCGTAAGATATCCCTTTTCCAACCAATATAATATAATAGCTGCTTGTGCCTTTCCCGCTACAAAAGTAATTGCGTGGTTATGCAACTGATTGGGTTTCACCTGACCAGTATGCAGCAAATACTCACGTACGTGTAATTCGTATACAGCATCCCCCATATAGGCGAGGGCTAAACTTTTCATTTGTTTTACGTTAAGTTCCATATTAGCCCCTTTTCCAGCGAACCCCTTGGGCTGTATCTTCCAAAATGATATTTTTTCCTTTCAATATATCCCTTATTTCATCTGCCCGAGCAAAGTTGCGGTCTTTTCTTGCTTCGCCTCTCTCTTTAATTAATGATTCAATTTCTTCATCAAGAAGTTCTAACTCCTCCTGCAACGTAATTCCCAGTACAGAAAGCAGCGTGGAAATCGTCTCCTGGAATGCCTCGATTACGTTTGATGATGTTTGTTTAGACTGCAAGTAAACATTCGCTTCTTTCGATAAATCAAATAAAACAGAAATGGCATTTGCAGTGTTAAAATCGTCATCCATTTCTTTTTCAAATTGTCCTTTAAAAGCATTTACTTTCTCTATCCATTTATCCGTATCCTTAGCTAAATTCATGCTTGTATCCTTTCGGTGCTCTAAATTTAAATAGGCTGTTTTGATGCGATTTAAACTGTTCTGAGCCCCCTCCAATAATTCCTCGGTAAAATTAATTGGGTTACGATAATGGACACTAAGCATGAAGAAACGCAGGACATGCGGATCATGATGTTCAATTAAGTCCCTTGTTAAGACAAAATTCCCCAGTGATTTTGACATTTTTTCATTATCAATATTAATATACCCATTATGCATCCAATAGTTTGCAAAGGGTTTTCCATTCATTGCTTCCGATTGAGCAATTTCATTTTCGTGATGGGGAAACGTTAAATCCTGTCCACCCGCATGAATATCAATGGTTTCACCAAGATATTTCTTAGCCATCGCTGAGCATTCAATATGCCAGCCAGGTCTCCCTTTTCCCCATGGGGAATCCCACGCAATTTCTCCATCCTTTGCTTTTTTCCATAAAGCAAAATCAAGTGGATCTTCTTTTTTCTCGCCAATTTGAATTCTTGCACCAGAGCGTAATTCATCAATAGATTGATGGGATAGTTTCCCGTAATCATTAAATGAACGTGGTTTAAAATAAACATCTCCATCCACTTGATAGGCATAGCCCTTTTCGATAAGTGTATCAACAAAACGGATAATGTCATCCATCGTATCCGTTACACGCGGATTATGCGTTGCTGTTTTGACACCTAATGCCCCTACATCCTCTAAATAAGCATCAATAAACCGATTTGCAATTGCTGGAACCTCTTCTTTCAATTCCTTTGCAGTTTTAATAATTTTATCGTCTACATCGGTAAAATTTAATACATAATCAACAGTAAACCCTTTGTATTCAAAATACCTGCGTACCGAATCAAACACAATTGCAGGGCGGGCATTCCCAATATGAATATAATTATATACTGTCGGTCCACAAACATACATGCTGACTTTTCCCTCTTGCAGTGGTCTGAATTCTTCCTTTTTACGAGTTAATGTGTTATAGACTGTTATCGACATATGCTTTACCCTCTTTCAGCTTTGCAATTTCTACTCTTAATTCATCAATTTCCTGTTGTAAGTGTGCGCAACAATCAGCAACCGGATCAGGTATTTTATGATGATCTAAGTCTCTTCTTACTTTCTCCCCATTTTGCTTCACTACTCTACCCGGGATACCAACAACCGTGGAGTGGGCCGGAACATCCTTCAATACAACCGATCCACCACCAACCTTTGCGCTTTCCCCAATCGTAATCGAACCGAGTACCTTTGCACCTGTAGATATAAGCGCATTATCCTTAATCGTAGGATGCCGTTTGCCCTTTTCCTTTCCAGTTCCACCTAATGTGACACCTTGAAATACAGTGACATTATCACCGATTTCGCAAGTTTCCCCGATAACTACGCCCATCCCGTGATCGATAAAGAAGCGTCTGCCAATGATTGCTCCTGGATGGATTTCAATACCAGTGAAAAATCGGCTTACTTGTGAAATAACTCGTGCAATAAAAAATAATTTTTTCTTATAAAAAGCATGCGCAATCCGGTGAAACCAAATCGAATGCAGACCGGAATACGTAAGAAATACTTCCATATAGGTTCGTGCTGCAGGGTCTTGTTCAAACACAACATCCATATCTTCTTTCATTCGTTTTATAAATCCCATTCGTATACCTCCCCCTACTTGGATTTATATAGCAGATATTCTTAAAGAAGAAATAAAAAGCGTCTCTGTGCAATAAATACACAGAGACGCTTCCTTTTGCGCGGTTCCACTCTGTTTGGAGGGGATTACCCTCCCAACTCGTGCTCCTTTAACGGTAGAGTACCGCCGTTATGTACTGTATTTCCATAACGGACTCCGAGGGGCACTTCAAAAACGATGCTTTAAAATCACTTTCAGCCGGTGGTGATTCTCTCTTATCGTAAAACATTCGTTTTCTACTTTTCCTCTTCAACGTTCAAGATTCGTATTATTACTATATTACATTCTGTGTTGTTTGTGAATTAATTAAGCTCCTAATTGTTTTAAAACTTTATCCAGGCGCTCAAGAATTACTTCTTTACCTAATAGTTCTATTGCAAAAGGCAATTCTGGTCCATGTTTTTGACCAGTTGTAGCAATACGAATTGGCATAAATAATTTTTTTCCTCTATGCCCGGTTTCTTTTTGTGTTGCTTTAAACTGTGCTTTAATTGATTCTTTTGTAAAGTCATCCAAATGAATCAGCTTATCTGCAAAAACCTGCAGGACTTCTGGCACCTGTTCTTCACGTAGCACAACCATAGAATCCTCATCAAATGTAATCTCTTTATTAAAGAACATCTCTGTTAATTCGACAATCTCTGCACCATATCTCATTTGTTCCCGGTACAGGGCAATGACGTTTTCTGCCCAATTCCTTTGTTCCTCATCCATATTCTCTGGTAGTTTACCCGCTTCAATTAAGTGCGGCATTGCTAGATCAATAACCTTCTCAAGCTCAGAAGCTTTAATATACTCATTGTTCATCCACTTAAGCTTATGGCGATCAAAAATTGCCGCTGAAGTTGAAAGACGTTCAGGATCAAATATCTCAATTAATGTCTTTTTATCAAAGATTTCTTCTTCCCCAACTGGAGACCAGCCAAGTAACGTAATAAAATTAAATAGCGCCTCAGGTAGATAACCTAAGTTACGATATTGCTCAATAAATTGTAAAATATGCTGATCACGCTTACTTAGTTTCTTGCGTTCTTCATTTAAAATTAATGTCATATGACCAAAGGTAGGTACTTCCCAGTCAAATGCATTATAGACCATCATTTGTTTTGGTGTATTTGAAATATGCTCTTCTCCACGCAGAACATGACTGATTTGCATCATATGATCATCAATCGCCACTGCAAAATTATAGGTCGGGATACCGTTTTTCTTTACAATCACCCAGTCGCCAAAGTCACTTGATTCAAAGCTGATTTTCCCACGTACCAGATCATCAAATGTATAGGTATGATTTTCAGGGACACGTAAGCGAATACTAGGTTTACGTCCTTCTGCTTCGAATGCAGCGATTTGTTCAGAAGTCAGATTACGATGGGCTCCCGAATATTTTGGAACTTGTCCGTTCGCACGCTGCTCCTCGCGTTCTGCTTCTAATTCCTCTTCTGTCACATAGCATTTGTAGGCAAGATTTCTTTCAAGCAATTCTTCAACATACTTATTGTAGATTTCAAGCCGTTCTGTTTGGCGATACGGACCATACTGTCCACCAACATCTGCACCTTCATCCCACTCGATACCAAGCCAGTTTAAAAATGTAAGCTGACTTTCTTCGCCGCCTTCCACATTTCGTTTGTCATCGGTATCCTCAATACGAATAATAAATTTACCATCGAAATGCTTTGCATATAAATAATTAAATAATGCCGTCCTTGCGTTCCCAATGTGCAAATGACCTGTTGGGCTAGGTGCATATCTTACACGGACTTCTTTCGTCATAATATGAGCTCCTCTCTAGCTTTTAACATATCTATTCAGTGTTTTTTCTTTTATCCCTCATGTAACAAAAAGTGATAACTTATTTCGTTATCACTTTTTACTATATCCTCTATAAGTTATACCCTTTTTATTGTGCTTTTTCAAGTAATTTTGGTTTTGCGAAAATCATTCTGCCTGCCGAGGTTTGCAATACACTCGTAATTAACACTTCAATTGTTTTGCCGATATAATCTCTGCCTTCTTCTACCACAATCATTGTACCATCATCTAAATAAGCAATACCCTGATTATGCTCTTTTCCATCCTTGATTACCTGTACCATTAATTCTTCTCCGGGTAAAACAACAGGTTTTACTGCGTTTGCCAGATCATTAATGTTCAACACACTGACCCCTTGCAGATCACAAACCTTATTTAAATTAAAATCATTCGTAACAACAATACCATTAATTACTTTGGCTAATTTAATCAGCTTACTATCAACTTCATGAATTTCCTCAAAATCGCCTTCGTAAATTTCTACTTTAACAGGTAGTTCCTTCTGAATACGATTTAGCACATCCAGTCCCCGGCGACCTCTATTACGTTTTAAAGCATCTGATGAATCAGCAATATGCTGCAATTCTCCTAAGACAAACTGCGGAATAACCAGTGTTCCTTCCAGAAAATTAGTCTGGCATATATCCGCAATTCGTCCATCAATAATAACACTCGTATCCAATATTTTCGCCTTCGGTTGGCTTTGTTCCGGATCTTCTGCTGCAACTTTTCGTTTATCCCGGTCCTTTTTATTTATATTTAAAAAATTACTGAATTCTTCTCTACGTCTAAAACCAACTTGAAATCCAAAGTAACCTAATAAAATCATAATAAAAAGTGGTAATAGCTGTGAAACAATTTCGATATTAATATCCTGCAGTGGCATATTAATAAAATAGGCGATTACTAGTCCAACAATTAAACCGATACTCCCAAAGAATAAATCCATAGCTGGTAATCTTATAAGTGCTTCTTCCACCCATCGTAAGAATCCAACAATATAATCTGCCAGCCAATAAGTAAAAATAAAAAATATAATTACCCCAATTAATAAGCCTAAATACGGGGATGCTACCCATTTTGCATCAGTAAAATCTAATAAATTTATAATATCTGGTACATATAAATACCCAATGGTACCACCCAAAATAAGAAAAAATAAATGTACAATCTTTTTTAGCACCACTGTCACCTCCTAACCTTTATTATTACCTTTTAAAACCAAAAATAATCCCATAAAAATAAGAAATAGACTATGATTTCAAATAAAGCATAGCATAGCTACAGGAAACATTCAATTCGTAAAACATATCATTCTACCATAATCGTTTTTGAATATCAAATAAAGCTGCCCGATTTATTATCTTTTTAGCCCTGCATCCAATGCTTCCTGTACTGTATTCACACCGATAACCTGAATGCTTTTCGGAACCTGCCAGCCATCCAAGTTTTTCTCTGGACAAATAACCCGTTTAAATCCAAGCTTAGCTGCTTCCTGTACACGTTGTTCAATCCGGGATACCCGTCTGATCTCCCCCGTTAAACCCACTTCACCTACGAAAATATCATCAGGCTTCGTTGGCTGATTACGAAAGCTTGAAGCAATGCTTACGGCTATCGCTAAATCAATTGCTGGTTCATCAAGCTTCACACCACCCGCAACCTTAATGTAAGCATCCTGATTTTGTAGCATTAATCCTACCCTTTTTTCCAGCACTGCCATTAGTAATGGCACACGATTCGCATCAATCCCTGTAGCCATCCTCCGCGGATTCCCGAAGCTGGATGGTGAAATTAATGCTTGAATCTCTACAAGCACAGGCCTTGTACCTTCCATTGATGCAACAACAGTAGAGCCTGCAGCCCCCTGTGAGCGTTCCTCTAAAAATATCTCGGAAGGGTTCAATACTTCACGAAGTCCCTCTTCCTTCATTTCGAAAATACCCATTTCGTTCGTGCTGCCAAACCGGTTCTTTACACCACGTAGAATACGATAAGTATGATGTCTTTCCCCTTCGAAATAGAGCACCGCATCCACCATATGCTCTAGAAGTCTCGGACCAGCAATCGCTCCCTCTTTCGTTACATGACCCACAATGAAGATCGGAATTCCATTTGTTTTGGCTATTTTCATCAGTTCACTCGTACATTCCCTAACCTGTGACACACTTCCTGGAGCACTGGAAACCTCCTCACGAAAAATGGTCTGAATCGAATCAATGACAACAAATGATGGTCGAACTTCTTCAATTTGCTTGGCAATATCGAATAAATTGGTTTCCGACAAAACATATAATAAATCAGCTTTTACCCCAAGCCTATCTGCTCTAAGCTTTGTTTGACGGGTAGATTCCTCCCCTGAAATATACAGAACTGGCAGTTGTTTTTCAGCTAATTGGGAGGATATTTGCAGGAGTAAGGTTGATTTACCAATACCGGGATCTCCACCAATTAAAACGAGTGACCCAGGGACAATTCCACCACCAAGTACACGATTAAACTCCTTCATCGAGGTCGTTACACGTGGTTCTTTCTGTGATTCAATGGATGTGATTTTTTCCGGCTTTCCGGCTGATTTTGAACCCACATTAAATGTATGCTTGTTCCGTACATTCAATGCTTCGATTTCTTCGACTAATGTATTCCATTGATTGCAGCCCGGACATTTTCCCATCCATTTAGCAGATTCGTATCCACATTCTTGGCACACATACTTCGTTTTACGTTTTGCCACATTTCTCTATCCCTTCTTTATATCTCTATTATATACGATTTTGAAGCGTTAAAAGTTACAGGACTCTATCAATTTGCTTAAAATATTTCCATATTCATGCCACAATTACATATTGCCATGATAAGGGGTTTTTAAATTTTTTGAAAAAAGCTAGAAGATTGGTCTCTTCTAGCTTTTAAGCAGAAATATTCAGTAATATCCACTTTTCTATGAAAGTACAATAAACTCTCCCTTATTATTAAGCCCAACTTTTACTTTTTGGCCTTTTGCAATGGTCTCTTTAAGCATTTCCTCTGACAATAAATCTTCTATATTTTTCTGAATGGATCTTCTTAATGGGCGTGCCCCGTATTCCGGATCAAATCCTTCATTCGCAATCTTTTCAATGGCTTTGTCGGTTAATGATAATTCGATTTCCTGATCCCTTAATCTGCGTTTTAACTGTTCAATCATCAGAACAACAATATCCTTCATATGTTTCTTCTCAAGTGAATGGAAAACAATTGTCTCATCAATCCGGTTTAAAAACTCCGGACGGAATGCCTTTTTCAGTTCATCCATCACTTTTTTCTTCATGTCACTATATTCCTGACCTTCTTCATCAAGATTGAACCCAACGAATTTATTACGTTTTAACTCACTTGCTCCAACGTTTGATGTCATGATCATTACGGTATTTCGGAAATCTACCACACGACCTTTGGAGTCTGTTAACCTGCCATCCTCCAATACTTGCAGCAAAATATTAAATACTTCTGGATGTGCTTTTTCAACTTCGTCAAGTAATACAACCGAATAAGGCTTTGTGCGTACCTTTTCCGTAAGCTGGCCACCTTCTTCATATCCCACATAACCTGGAGGTGAACCAACAAGGCGCGATGTAGCATGCTTCTCCATATATTCAGACATATCAATCCGGATCATGGCATCCTCATCACCAAACATTACTTCTGCCAGCGCACGGGCAAGCTCTGTTTTACCGACACCTGTTGGACCAAGGAAAATGAAAGAGCCGATTGGACGCTTAGGATCCTTTAATCCAGCGCGGGCTCTACGAATCGCCTTAGATACTGCATTAACAGCCTCTTCCTGACCAATTAGCCGATGATGCAAAGTCTCTTCCATGTTTAACAACCGATCACTTTCATCCTTTGTAAGCTTGGAGACTGGTACCCCGGTCCAAATAGAAACAACACTGGCAATATCCTCCACCGTTACTTCTGAATCCGTTTGACCCTGCTTTTCCTTCCAATCATTTTTTGTTTCTTCTAATTCCTCACGCAGACGCTGCTCCGAATCACGCAAAGAAGCTGCTTTTTCAAATTCCTGACTTTGTACTGCTGCATCTTTTTCTTTACGCACTTCTTCCAGTTTTTGTTCCAGTTCTTTCAGGTTTGGTGGAACAGTGTAGGAACGCAAGCGAACCTTTGACCCTGCTTCATCAATGAGATCAATTGCTTTATCTGGCAGAAAACGATCTGTAATATAGCGGTTGGAAAGATTAGTTGCCGCTTCAATAGCATCGTCTGTAATTGTTACACGATGATGTGCCTCATAACGATCACGCAAACCATTTAGAATTTGGATCGTTTCCTCCAGTGTTGGTTCATCTACTTGAATTGGCTGAAATCTGCGTTCGAGTGCTGCATCCTTTTCAATATATTTACGATATTCATCTAATGTAGTTGCCCCGATACATTGCAACTCACCACGGGAAAGAGATGGTTTTAAAATATTTGATGCATCAATCGCTCCTTCTGCACCACCGGCACCAATTAATGTATGCAATTCATCAATAAACAGAATAATATTACCCGCCTGGCGAATTTCCTCCATCACTTTTTTGAGGCGGTCTTCAAATTCCCCGCGGTATTTAGTGCCTGCAACTACTGTTCCCATATCAAGTGTCATCACACGTTTATCTCGTAATGTTTCCGGAACCTCGTTATTAATAATTTGCTGCGCCAATCCTTCTGCAACAGCTGTTTTACCAACACCTGGCTCCCCAATTAAAACTGGGTTATTCTTTCTGCGTCTACTTAACACTTGAATAACCCGTTCAATTTCCTTACTGCGGCCAATAACTGGATCGATATTTCCTTCTTTTGCACTGACAGTTAAATCTCTTGCCAAAGAATCAAGTGTCGGTGTATTTGCACTTGTCTGTTGTCCACGACCCTGCCTGCCAGCCTGTGATTCATTACTGCCTAAAAGTTGCAGCACCTGCTGTCTGGCTTTATTTAAACTAACTCCAAGATTATTTAAGACACGTGCAGCAACACCTTCGCCCTCACGAATTAACCCGAGTAAAATATGCTCTGTACCAACATAAGAGTGGCCAAGCTTTCTTGCTTCATCCTGGGATAATTCAACCACCTTCTTAGCACGCGGTGTATAATGAATGGATTGCATTGGCTGTTTACCTACACCGATAAGTTTCTCAACTTCCTCTTGGATTTTTGGTACCTCAAGACCTAAAGACTGCAATGCTTTGGCAGCAATTCCTTCTCCCTCACGTACAAGTCCCAATAGAATATGCTCCGTACCAATATTATTATGGCCTAATCGGACTGCTTCCTCTTGTGATAATGCCAACACCTTTTGTGCTCTTTCTGTAAAACGTCCAAACATCATAAAGAATTTCCTCCTATCTATTTCTCCAATTGTAATCGTTCCCGTATTAAAGTCGCACGAAGCATATCGCGTTCGTTTGCTGTTAATGTTTTCTTTGCATATTGCTGCAAGAATCCTGGCTGTGTAAGAACCATCAGTTCATTAAGTATATTTCGAGAAGTATTTTTAATGAGTCCCAGATCAATTCCTAACCGGACATTGGATAAACACCTCGCAGCTTCTTTTGATTCAATGATCCGGCTATATTCCAAAACACCATAGGAACGAAAAATTCGATCCTCTAACGTTGTACTCGATTGCTCCATTAAATAAGTTCGTGCTTTTCTTTCATGACCAATTAATTGTCTAACAACACTTTCTAAATCGTCTATTATATCCTCTTCAGACTTTCCAAGTGTAATTTGATTTGAGATTTGAAAAATACTACCCAATGCTTCGCTACCTTCTCCATAAATACCACGAACAACAAGTCCTAATTGGTTAATAGCAGGAATCATTCGATTGATTTGTTTCGTCATTGCAAGTGCTGGGAGATGCATCATAACCGAGGCGCGCATGCCTGTACCAACATTCGTTGGACAACTCGTTAAATATCCTCTTGTTTCATCAAAAGCATAATTAATTTTCTCCTCTAACCAATCATCAAACTCAAATGCTTTTTTTAATGCCTTACTTAATTGAAATCCAGGAAAATATAGTTGAATACGAATATGGTCCTCCTCATTAATCATGACAGACACCTGTTCATTTTTTGATATCAGTGTTGCTGCCGCTTGTGCATGCTTCGCTAAATGCGGACTGATCAAGTGCTTCTCAACTAAAACTCGTTTTTCAACTGTCGTTAATTCACTAATGGGAATAAATGCAAAATCCTTATAATCATGGAATGACCGATGTTCATATTCTTTCTTAAAAAAGGCACGAATTTCTTCCAGTTTTTCCAGATCAGCCAATATCGGATAAGAAACCTCCGAGAAGTTCCTGGCAAGACGTATTCGACTACTTAAAACAATATCACTGTCTGGTCCTTCCTCACGCATCCATGGACTTATCGCTTCATTCATAAAGTGCTGTAATGTCATGAATTATCACCCGCTTCCAAATCTCCCTTTCGATTTTCCAATTCCTTTATTTTATCTCTTACCTGTGCTGCTTTTTCAAAGGCTTCCGATTCAATTAAACGTTGCAACTGAACTTTGTAATCTTCCAGTTGTTTCCTTTCATGCAAAATTCCGCCTTTACGTTTAGGAATTTTACCAAAATGTTTGGTATTTCCCGAATGTACTCGGCGAAATATCGGATCAAGTCGTTCGGAAAATGTTTCATAACAAGAAGCACAACCAAATTTACCAACCCGTTTAAATTCTGAAAATGTCATTTCGCATTTTGGACATTGAAGCTCATGTACTTGTTTAAATGTATTATCATGATGACTTCCCACTTTTGCAGAATCAAAGCTAAATAGTCCTGAGAGCAAATTATGAAGAGAGTATCCTTCCTCCGGATACATCATATAGCCTTTTTCCTTTGCACAAACCTCACAAACATGAACTTCCGCTTTGTTACCATTAATTACTTGGGTAAAATGAAGTGTAGCTGGCCGCTCTTGGCATTCTTGACATTTCATTTTGTTTTACCCCCTTTATTTGTTTAGATATTTTAGGGCTGTTAGCATCGCTGTTAATATGCGTGCACGAACCTCATCACGGAGTGGAAGCTGAAACGCTAACGTATTCCTGCCAATTGCACTTAGAATTATCTTCGCTTCTCGTTCGGTAATAATTTCTTCTTCCAAAAGCCGCTCAAGTACATCAATGGATGCTTGCTGGGTCACTTTAGGGTTTACCATTCGGATAATCTCATCAATGAGCTCAGATTTATCCTGATATATGACACGCATGATTCGAATATACCCACCACCACCACGTTTGCTTTCTACTATATACCCCTTTTCCACAGTAAACCTTGTGTTAATCACATAATTAATTTGTGAGGGAACACACTGAAATTGATCAGCTATTTCACTACGCTTAATTTCGATTACATTTTGACCTTTAGCTTGTAAAATCTTTTTTAAATATTTTTCAATTACATCTGAAATATTACTCAAGGAGTCACCTCCCCTTTATGTTATAAGCCTTTGACTTTGACTATCTTTGACTTTATTTTTATTATACTTCAATTTATGTAAGATGCAAACAAGTTGGTCAGATAAATATATTTTAGACAAAAAATAGAAAAAAAAAACATGGTAAAAATCTAACTTTATAGATTTGATGGACAATAGCATAAGAGCACCGGTTTAGCAACGTACGAATTGGAGCAATCCGGAACTGCATTATGTTCGTCCCACCAAAAGACTCGCAATGAGATGCACTCCAGAGTATAAAGTGAAACTTCATTCAGTGAGGGTTTCCCTTCCTCCCCCACCTTCACGTTTGGGATTTCTCACGCTTGGAGGTGGGGGTATTACAGCCCGTTAATGCGTGATAAAATTTACTAAACTTTCCCCTTTAAGGACGAAAGCAAGTTCATTTAAAAGGAATCACGGTGAGGTACGAGCCGATGTTGACTTTCACCACAAGGATATTAGTGCGACTAAGCCACTGTTTGCCGATCAGCAAGCCTTCTATATCATAGTGGAGGATTGTGAAGTCTAAGACTGCGGTTACTTGCCCTACCAAAAGATCTGCTAGTCGCTTTAGCGCTGGATCTGAAGCTGGAAGTAGCTAATCAAGAACCTAAGTTATCCATCGCATTTGAATGTTGAAGTTTCCTAGGGAGGAAGAAAGCCTGATGATAAGCCAAGCTTTTCATACGGTTTTTCACACAGTTATAATTCGGAAATATTCTTTACATGATCAATTCTAGAAATTTCCCCAAACAAAGATACACGATCCAAATCTTTCTTTCGCTCAATTTTAATAAAAATATTTCGTACGTTATTTTCTACTTTTATAATTTCGACTTTTTTTATAGTTAAATGATACGCTTCAAAAATTGCTACTATATTATTAATTTTCAGCTCTGGTAATGCAACAATTTCTATTACATTGTTCGTAATTCTCCCCCTGGTAAACAGTTTTTCAAAATTATTAAGAAAAATTAAGCTTAGCAAGATGACTAATGTTGTAAAAACTGCTGCTGCATACATTCCTGCACCAACAACTAATCCAATTCCAGCAACGGTCCAGATAGAAGCAGCGGTAGTCAAGCCACGAATTGTTCCACCGTAAACAATGATCGTACCAGCACCAAGAAAGCCTATCCCACTAATTACATATGATGGTATTCTAGCAGGATCAAAACGAACATTATCATATGTTTCAATAAATGTCTCAAATCCATATAATGACATCAGTATCATTAAGCAAGCTCCAACACCAACAAGAATGTGTGTACGAAAACCAGCTGAGTGATTTTTTAATTCACGTTCAAAGCCAATTAATCCTGATAAGATTAGAGCAATCAGCACACGAGTCATAATTATAAAAAAATCATCCCCAATGAATTGATCAAAAAAAGCACCCATTTCCCACACCTCCTTTTTAGTCTATATTTTCCTATATTACAGCAGATTCAAAAAAAATTATAGTAAAAGTGATTTCACTACTCTATTTATATATATGAAATACCTTTTTAATTATAAATGATATAAGTTTTTTATCCTATGTACTGCATCCACCTCACAACTTTAAACTTAAATAGCAGGATTTCACCTGTAAAATATCAAAAGGTAACTATATAAGTTTAATGCGGTGATGAAATAAATGAAAAATACCAATAATAGATAAATTTAAATTTATTTCAATTGGATCGTGAATGGTTTGGTAATTCCTTTTAAACTTTGGTAGAAATAGAAAAAGGCTAAGAAGCAATATATGCTTCTTAGCCTTTTTCAATTAAGTTTTAAGCCTGGCGGCGTCCTACTCTTGCAGGGGCAAAGCCCCAACTACCATCGGCGCTGGAGAGCTTAACTTCTGTGTTCGGGATGGGAACAGGTGTGACCTCTTCGCTATTGCTGCCAGACATTCCTAAAAACAAGGACAAGATATATTATATGCATTTCACTTAAAAAATGCAAGTGTTTTTAGTTTATACCCTAAAAACTAAATAAGA